>JAHEHW010000029.1 GCA_024639745.1 Salaquimonas sp.
TGGTGATCTTGAAAGAAACCGTAGGACCGCGCCGCTGGGCAGCGGTCGCCGCCGGGTTCATCGGTGTCGGGATCATGCTGCAACCCGGTACGGACGCCTTCAGCATCTATGGCATCATGGCCGTTGCCGGCGCCGCCTGTGCCGGACTTGTGATGGTGATCATCCGGCTGATGTCGCGCAAGGATTCGCCGACCACGATCCTTTCCTGGCAGGCGATCGGCGTCGGCGTCTCGATCGCCCTTCCCGCTTTCTATTTCTGGCGGTGGCCGAGCCTTACAGAATGGGCTCTATTGCTCGCGATGGGGGTAACCTCATACCTGGCGCAGATGGCCAATATTCACGCCTACAAATGGGGCGAGGCATCGATGCTCGCCTCGCTCGACTATGTGCGGCTGCTCTATGCCACCGCGCTCGGCTATCTGGTATTCAGCAATCTGCCTTCGGTCGCGACCTGGATCGGATCGGGGATCATCGTGCTGGCCGCCGTCTACACGGTCTGGCGCGAGGCCAAGAAGAAGCAGGACCTGACCCGCAGCCCCGCCGGCCGAGGCTATTCGCAGTAGTCCCGGAAATCAGCCGCGCAAAGCGTGGAAGGTTTTCAGGAGCCCCTCCGTCGATGCGTCCTTGCCATTGATCGCGTCCGCATCCTTGACCATCGGGATCAATTCGCCCGCAAGGACCTTCCCAAGTTCAACACCCCACTGATCGAAGGAATTGATACCCCAAATCACGCCCTGAACGAATACCTTGTGCTCATAAAGCGCGATCAGCTTACCGAGGGTTTTCGGGTCGAGCTCGCGATAAAGGAACATGCAAGACGGGCGATTGCCCTCAAACACCTTGTGCGGCGCCAGGCGTTTTACCTCGGCCTTGTCCATGCCCTTGGCTTTCAATTCTGCCGTCGCTTCCTCGAGTGTTTTGCCGACCATCAGGGCTTCGGATTGCGCGAGACAATTGGCGGCGAGCAGCGCGTGGTGATCGGCCATCTGTTCCTGCGGCTTGGCGGCGAGCAGGAAATCGCAGGGGATCACCGAAGTACCCTGGTGGATCAGCTGGTAAAAAGCATGCTGGCCATTCGTCCCCGGTTCGCCCCAGACGATGGCACCGGTATCTTCCGTGACCTCCTTGCCATTCATCATCACGTGCTTGCCGTTCGATTCCATTTCGAGCTGTTGGAGATAGGCTGGGAAGCGCGCAAGACGGTTATCGTAGGGAAGCACGGCATGGCTCGCGAAGCCCCAGACATTACGGTGCCAGATGCCGAGCAGCGCCATCATGACGGGGATGTTTTCGGCCAATGGCGCGTCGCGGAAATGGGTATCGATCTCCTCTGCTCCCGACAGGAAATCGGCAAAGTGGTTCGGGCCGATGGCGATCATTACCGAAAGACCGATCGCCGACCAGACGGAATAGCGCCCGCCGACCCAATCCCAGAAACCGAAGGTGCGGTCGTCATCGATCCCGAATTCACGGGTTCTTTCCAGATTGGTTGAAAGAGCTGCGAAATGGATTCCGCTTTTTTTGCTATCCAGTTGATCCTGAGTCCATTTTTGCGCGCTCAGCGCGTTGCGCATGGTCTCCTGAGTGGTGAAGGTTTTCGATGCGATGATGAAAAGCGTCGTTTCGGGTTTCACCTTTTTAAGCGTGTCATGAAGGTCCGCGCCATCTACATTCGAGACGAAGTGGGTGGCCGGCCCGTCATGAAACGGCGATAGCGCAAGCGCCGCCATGGCAGGTCCCAAGTCCGAACCGCCAATGCCGATATTGACCACGTCGGTCACCTTGCCGCCGGTCACCTTATACGCGCCAGAACGCACATCGTCGGCGAAGGCGCGCATGCGCGCAAGCACTGCCCTGACTTTCGGCATGACGTCCTCGCCATCGACCATGACAGGGTTATCGCTGGAATGGCGAAGCGCGGTGTGAAGTACGGCCCTGCCCTCGGTCTCGTTGATCTTCCTTCCGGCGAACATCTGTTCGCGGCCGCGCTCGACCCTGGCGGATTTGGCAAGTTCAATGAGCGCGTCACGCGCCTTTTCATCGAGCCGCGTTTTCGAATAGTCGAAGAGGAAATCCTCCATGCAGATCGAATAACCGGCGAAGCGGCCGGCATCTTCAAACAGCTCCCGCATGTGTTTGCGCTTCAGCCGATTGCGGTGTGCCTTCAGCGTTTTCAGATGCGCCTTCAAAGCAGAAGAAGCCATTAGCGAAACTCTCCGGTCATTGCGTTCACTGGAGGTTTAGCAAGGGTGAAGAGATCGTGGAAGGGTCGGAACGCGATTGCTTTCGTGCAAATACCAAACGAACGCTAGCGGGGCAGGATGGAAACAGCGGATCGGAGCTGATGATCGTTATGGATTTATCCCCACCCTTCCCCTTGGCTCGCAACTGCGCTACTTGCTGGTGCGAAATTCAAGTGGGGTATTCATGTTGCGCACCGATGCGGCGAGAGCCGTCTATCTGAAGAATTATGCCAAGCCGGATTACCGGATCGAGAGCGTCGATCTGACCTTCGAACTCGATCCGGAAGCAACGAAGGTTACCGCCAAGCTTTCGATCGTCCGGGCGCGCGGCGCAAAGGCCGGAACGCCACTCAAGCTGGACGGCGACGGACTGACTCTGAAAAGCGTTTCTCTCGACGGCGAGCTCCTCGGCAGCGCCTCTTACACTGCAACGCCCGACCAGCTTATTCTTCAGCGACCGCCGAAAGCTTTCAGGCTCGAAGTCGTGACGACGGTGAACCCGTCCGCGAATACTGCGCTTTCCGGACTATACCGTTCAGGCGGGAATTATTGCACGCAATGCGAGGCGGAAGGCTTTCGCCGGATCACCTTCTTCCTCGACCGGCCCGACGTGCTGGCAGTCTACACGGTCAGACTGGAAGCGGACCGCAATCAATCGCCGGTATTGTTGTCGAACGGCAACCCGGTCGAGAAGGGCAAGCTTCCGGGCGGCAGACATTACACGGTCTGGCACGATCCGCACCCGAAGCCCAGCTATCTGTTCGCGCTGGTCGGCGGCGACCTCGGCTCGATCCGCAAGAGCTTTACGACGAGCGAAGGCCGCAAGGTGAAGCTCGCGATCTATGTCGATAAAGGCAAGGAGCCAAGGGCACGCTACGCGATGGATGCGCTTGTGCGCTCGATGCGTTGGGACGAAAAGGTTTTCAGCTGCGCCTATGATCTCGACGTCTTCAACATCGTTGCCGTTTCCGACTTCAACATGGGAGCGATGGAAAACAAGGGCCTCAACATCTTCAACGACAAATATGTGCTGGCCGATGGCGATACGGCTACGGATGCCGATTTCGCGCGAATCGCGGCCATCATCGCGCATGAATATTTCCACAACTGGACGGGTAACCGCATCACCTGCCGCGACTGGTTCCAGCTATGCCTTAAGGAAGGGCTGACGGTTTATCGCGACCAGGAATTTTCCGCCGATATGCGCTCGCGCGCCGTCAAACGGATCGAGGATGTCTCGATGCTGCGGTCTCACCAATTCCCCGAGGACCAGGGGCCGCTCGCGCATCCGGTGCGCCCGCAAAGTTACCGTGAGATCAACAATTTCTACACCGCGACCGTTTATGAGAAAGGTGCGGAAGTCGTCCGGATGCTCGGCACGCTTTTGGGCTCGGATATGTTTTCCAAGGCGATCAGCCGCTATCTGGCAAAACATGACGGCGATGCGGCAACCGTCGAGGATTTCATCGCCTGTTTCGAATTCGCGTCCAAACGCGACCTCTCACAATTCTTTCTCTGGTACACGCAAGCCGGCACGCCGCACCTACATGTTTCGGTCAAGCATGACCGCAAGGCAAAGACCTTTACCATAGAGATCGAACAGAACCTTCAAGCTTCACCCGGGCAGTCGCGCAAGAAGCTCATGCATATCCCGGTTCGCATCGGGCTTGTAGGCTCGAAATCGGGCGATGACCTGTCGCCGGAAGAGGTAAGCGGAGCGGACCAGCGAGGGGATGTCTTCGAACTGACCGAGCGGCGGCACAAGATCGTCTTTTCCGGCATGGTCGAACGGCCGATTTTGTCGATCAATCGCGGCTTCAGCGCCCCGGTCGAGGTCGATTACGAGCAGCCCGACGAAGACTTGATTTTCCTCTCGGCCAATGACAGCGATCATTTCAACCGCTGGGAAGCGTTTCGGACTGTCGCCATGCGGCAGATCAAGGCCGCGGTCACGGCAATCGATCAGCGGCGCAAACCGAGATGGTCCGAGAGCCTTATCGAGGCAGCGGTTTCGATTGCAAGGAACGAGGAACTGGAACCCGCTTTCCGATCGATACTGCTGACGCTGCCGGGCGAAAGCGAAGTCGCGCGGTCGATCGGCAGCGAGATCAACCCGGACCTGATCCATTCGGCCCGGCGATCGTTACAGACGGTGATCGGCAATGCGCTGGAACCCTATCGTGGCGAATTGCTTGAAATGCTGTCGACCGACGGCGATTATACGCCTGCCGCCGCGGATGCGGGGCGTCGGGCGCTTGCAAATCTGCTGCTTGCCTATGGCATTCATGCCGACGGAGAACCAGCTGCCAAAGCGGTAAAATCCCGCTTCGAAAGCGCCGGGAACATGACCGACCGTGAAAGCGCCTTCAGGCTGATCGTGACCGAGATGCATGGCAGCGACGCGGCAGAAGCAACTCTCAGGGATTTCTATGACCGTTATCGTGACGACTCGATCGTGCTCGACAAGTGGTTCATGACACAATCGCTCGTACCTGGTCGGGCGGCGCTCGGTATCGTGAATGATCTCGTTGCGCATGATGATTTCACTTGGACCAATCCGAACCGGGTCCGCTCGGTCGTCCATGTCTTCGCAAGCGCCAATCCGACCGGGTTCAACCGGGCCGACGGAAAGGGCTTCGAATTCGTTGCAGACGCCGTCAAACGACTGGATCCGATTAACCCGCAGGTTGCCGCGCGGCTTCTGACCACTTTCCGCTCGTGGCGGATGCTCGAAGCCAAACGGACGGGAAAAGCCCATGCGACACTTTCCGCGCTTGCCGAGACCAAGCCGCTTTCACGCGACGTGAGTGAAATCCTGACCAGAATCCTGGAAGACTAAAACATTCCAGACCCGAAACGCGGCATAGTGTGGCCATAAGGACTCACATAGGCCGTTTGCAGGCGTAAAATGCTGTCCTCCGGCAATTTTTGAATCTCCCGGTCTGGACAACGGGAATCCTCTTGATTCATGGTAATGCGAATCAGGCTGCGGCGAGGCCTGTTTCGATCCAATGGGGAGGCCTAACATGGCGAAGGCTGACGCACCAAGCGTGCGTGCCAGCGCGGAAAAGGATTCCGGTTTCGGCTTTCGGAACCAGGCCCGCGTATTCGGATATGCCCGCCAACTCAGCCACCCAGCCTATGAGAGACTGCTGAGGTCGGAAGACTTCCTTAGAAGACTCGTGCCGGTGCTCATAATCCTGTTTCTGGTGATGATAGCGGTAGCGCGTTGGCTGCAGATCAATTCCATGGGGCAGCAGATTGTCGAGTCCAACAAATCGGAACTCCACTTTATCGCGGAACTGATCGAGACGCGGGTATCGGCGCAACTCGACGCCGAATCGGCGGAGTTATCGAAATATCAGTTGCTCAATATCGTCAATGACGCTGTACCTGCCCGGTACATCCAAAAAGGGCGGCAGATCCTGATCAGCGATCGCAACGGACGGATTACCGGAACCATGCCGTCTCGTCCGGCTTTCGAAGATCGCTATATCGGCTCGGTCATGGGCAACTCGCTCTTGTTGTCGATGTTTGGCGAACAGGCCCAGACAAAAACCGTCACCGTGAATGGCGGGACGGAAGCCCTGGCGGTTCACCGCATTTTACCACCGCCCCATGGCGGCATCACGATCTATCAGCCAACCAGCGAGATGATGGCCGGCTGGCGGCATACGGTCTCTACCAATGTTTCGCTATTCGTCGGCACATCCAGCATTCTTCTCGTGGTGCTCTACGCCTATTTCGCCCAAGGCACACGCGCGCGGGAAGCCGATGACATCTATTCAGCGACACAGGCGCGCTTCGACACGGCGCTCCAACGCGGGCGCTGCGGTCTGTGGGACTGGGATATCGCCCGTGGCAGGGTCTATTGGTCCGACTCCATGTATACCATGCTCGGCATAACGCCCGGCGCCAGCGTCCTGGGGTTTCAGGATATTGCGAGCCTTGTGCACCCGAAGGACCCGGATCTCTATTCGCTCGCGGATATGGTTCTGGTCGAAAACGCCGAGGCCGTCGATAAAGTCTTCCGGATGCAGCATGCCGACGGCGGATGGATCTGGATTCGCATCCGTGCCGAAGTCGTCAGAAACGAGCGCGGCGAGCCGCATCTGATCGGGATTGCGATCGACGTCACCGAGCAGGAGAAAATCCGCCAGCGCACGCGTCGCATTTCCAGCCGTCTGCACGACTCCATCGAAAGCCTGTCGGAAACGTTCGTGCTCTGGGATAATCGCCGTCGGCTGGTCATGTGCAACACCAAGTTTCTTCAATTGCACGGGATCGAGGCGCAATACGCCAATCCCGGTATCGCTCATGAAGAATTGATGCAGCACGCAACCGTGCCGCTCATCGGGACCGAGGTCATGCTGTCCGGGCCGGACAGCGAGGGGGCAAGAACCTATGAAGTGCAGCTTCAGAACGGTCGCTGGCTGCAAATCAACGAGCGGCGGACGGAAGACGGCGGGTTCGTTTCGCTCGGCAACGACATCACCACGATCAAGCGCCATGAGACTAAATTGGTCGATTCCGAACGCCGACTGAAAGCAACCATCGGCGATCTTAAGCGCTCGCGCCAGACGCTGGAAATGCAGGCTCAGCAGCTTGTCGAACTGGCTGAAAAACATAGCGCGGAAAAGAATCGCGCCGAGGCAGCGAACAAGGCCAAATCCGATTTCCTAGCCAATATGAGTCACGAACTTCGCACACCGCTGAACGCAGTTATCGGCTTTTCGGAAATCATGCAGCAGGAGATGTTCGGCGCGCTCGGCTCGCAGAAATACCATGAATATTGCCGGGACATTCACGATAGCGGCAGTTTCCTGCTCGGCGTCATCAACGACATTCTGGACATGTCGAAGATCGAAGCCGGCCGCCTGACCCTCGACAAGACGGAAACTAGCATCAACGAGATCCTTTACGAAACGATCCGCATCATCGCCCGAGAAGCAGAAGCAAAGAATATCAAGATCACGGATAAAGTAGCGCCAGGGATCACCATCGACGCGGATCGTAGGGCGATCAAACAGATATTCCTCAACCTGCTTTCGAATGCGGTCAAATTCAGCCGCGAGAACGGCAAGGTATTCGTTCGGGCGAAAATCCTGTCGAACTGCATTCGGATATCGATCGAAGACAAGGGCATTGGGATTTCACCCGAAGACCTGAAAAAGCTGGGCCGCCCGTTCGAACAGGCACAGAACCAACTCACGCGGGATCACAAAGGGTCCGGTCTCGGCTTGGCGATCTCGCGCTCGCTCGCAGAGATGCATGGCGGCGCGCTGAAGATCCGTTCCAAGCGCGGCAAGGGCACGATCGTGTCACTGCAATTGCCGGTCGCCTGCCCCGACAAACCTTTGACGCAGGAGAGGCAAGCAATCGAAACCGCATGACGCGGGCGTCCCCAGTCAACAGCTTTCCCTGCCAACTAGCCCCTCGGTTTCACCTGAAATCAGGGGCTCTTTTTTTGGCCCGGAGATATCGGCTGCAACGGCATATCTAAGAAACGGTGCCTGACATAGATTAATCCCTTGAGCTCTTTTTCTTCGGTACCCTGGCGATGCATCGCTCGAAGATGCCCCGAACCGCCTTCTGGCGATCGATCAGCTCACGGCTGATCGTATCAATATCCGGCAATCCGAGCTGTTCCGACAGCACCAGGCCCAACCCCTTGTCGGCTGCGATCCCGGACAAATCGCCCTCAAGGCATACCCGTTGTATCTGAAGCATAGCCGTAAAAAGCTCCCAGCTTCCAACAAGGGTTTCAATCTCGCCTGCATCAAGATGGTCGGGTCCCAACTCCCTGATGGCGCTCAACGTAGAGCGATCATCGAGTAACGCCGCCTGCTCCGGCTTTATGAGGGCGAGCCATTGTGAGATGAATTCTATATCGCCGAGGCCTCCAGGCGCACGTTTGACGTCGAATTCGTTTTCCGGGGGCTTTTCGGCATCCAGCGTCCCGCGCATATCGGCAATTTCGCGCGTGACGCTCGCGGCGTCCCGCGGAATTGCGACTATCGCATCCAGCGCCTTTCGGATTTCGCCGAGAAATTCGGGATCACCTGCAATCGGTCTTGCGCGTATCAATGCCTGGCTTTCCCAGACCCACGCCTCTTTCGCCTGATAGCGCGAGAACGCATCGATCTGCGTTGCGAGCGGTCCCGCATTGCCCGAGGGCCGGAGGCGGAAGTCGAGTTCGTAAAGTATACCCTCTGCGGTCGGAGCGCTCATTGCAGTGATCAGACGCTGGACGAGGCGAAAGAAATATTGCTGCGCAGCGAGCGGCTTTTCGCCGTCAGATTCATCCCATTCTGCATCGTGATCATAGAGAAAGATCAGATCCAAGTCCGAGCCTGCCGTCAGGTCGCGGCTGCCGAGGCGTCCCATGCCGAGAATCGCAATTCGACCGCCAGCTACATGGCCATGGCGCCTCGCGAATTCCTTTACAACCTGATCGAGGATCGCCTGCAGGAGTATCTCCGCAAGATCAGTAAATGCGATCCCGGCCTGACGTCCATTGACCGTGCCGGTCAGCAACCTGATGCCTATGAGGAACTTCTGCTCGGCGGCGAATTGGCGGGCAATATCGAGTTTTGCTTCGTAAAGATCCGCACGCTCCAATGCGCGGTCGAGGCGTTGCGCCAATTCCGCCCTCTCCGGAATAGAAGCCGAGAACGACGGGTCGATCAAACCGTCGAAGACATGTGGTTTGCGGGTGATGATTTCGGCCAGGCGAGGAGCGGAGCCGAGGATCAAGGTCAATAGCCGGATCAGTTTCGGATTTGATTTCAGGATTGCGAAAAATTGGATCCCTGCCGGCAGGCCGCTCAGAAACCGATCGAATGCGAAGAAGGACTCATCACTATTGGAGACTTCGGCGAAGGATTCGATCAGGGAGGGTGTCAATTCGGTGAGAAGCTCGCGCGCCTGGGAAGTGCGAACCGCATGGAGACGCCCATAGTGCCATCCCTTGACAGTCGAGATGATCTGGGACGGCTTATTGAAGCCCATATTCGAGAGGGTTTCCAAGGTTGCGGGATCGTCCTCATCGCCGGTGAAAACAAGATTGCCGCCCTTGCCGGTAAGTTGCGGCGCCTTTTCGAACAGAGCGGCATAATGCCCCTCGACCGAGCGCATGACCGGTTCGAGCCTGGCGGCGAATTCGTTCGCCGATGCGTTTCCCATCATGCGGGCGATGCGCTCCAGCCCCTCATCGTCTTCCGGCAGGGTATGGCTTTGCTCGTCTGCGACCATCTGAATGCGGTGTTCGACATCACGTAGATACCAATAGGCATCCCGCATCGCCTTTTCGGCTTCGGCGCTGATCCAGCCGTCTTCCCTGAGCGCCGCGAGTGCATCGACTGTTCTGATCCGGCGTAAGCTTTCCCGTCTGCCACCTGCGATCAGCTGCTGGGTCTGGACGAAAAATTCTATCTCCCGAATGCCGCCGCGCCCGAGCTTGACATTGTGGCCCCGGACGGCGATGTCGCCAAAACCCTTGTGGGCATGAATCTGTCGCTTGATCGAATGCACATCCTGAATAGCGGCAAAATCCATGTATTTTCGCCAAATGAAAGGCGCCAGTTCGTTGAGGAAATCCCGGCCCGCCTCGATATCGCCTGCGACCGGCCTCGCCTTGATGAACGCCGCCCGCTCCCAGTTCTGACCATAAGCTTCATAATAATTGAATGCCGTCTCGACCGGGATCGCCAGCGGAGTCGACCCGGGATCGGGCCGCAGCCGCAAATCAACGCGGAAAACGTATCCATCGCCTGTCCGCTCCTGCAGGACGCGGATAACCTGTCTTGCAAGCCGCACGAAAAGCGATGTCGGATCGTCGGTCGACACGGTCATCGATCTGGAGAGGTCGAACAGCAATATGATATCGATGTCACTCGAGTAATTGAGTTCGGCCGCACCAAACTTGCCCATGCCAAGCACGATCAGACCGGAGCCGCTCGATGGATTTTCCGTATCGGCAAGTT
>JAHEHW010000320.1 GCA_024639745.1 Salaquimonas sp.
CCCTGCGTCGCCACCGGGGCGGATCAGGCTGTTTCCCTGAATATAGGTGTCATATTGCTCCCAAACCCAACGGCGCGAGGACAGATCGGGTGAACCGAGCATTTCCAGCAGAACGGCGCCGTAGTCCGGCAGCTCCTCAACGGCGGATGGATGCAGGATCACGGGTTTAGTGGGCGCGCTCCATGGACGGTCGTATTCCGGCGCTTCATCGCCCAGTTCCTTGATAGGTAAATTGGCGACTTCTTCGCCCTGATGGATGACCCGGAACCGCAGATCATCGGTGGTCTCGCCGACGATTGCGAAATCAAGCCCCCATTTTTTGAAGATGGCTTTAGCTTCCTTTTCCATTTCTGGCTTCAGGACCATGAGCATGCGCTCCTGGCTTTCGGAAAGCATCATCTCATAGGCACTCATGCGCTCTTCGCGGCAGGGCACCTTGTCGAGTTGCAGCTCGACTCCCAGATTGCCTTTCGCGCCCATTTCCACCGCCGAACAGGTAAGGCCCGCCGCGCCCATGTCCTGAATAGCGATCACGGCCCCGGAATTCATCAGTTCTAGGCAGGCCTCCAGCAGGCATTTTTCGGTGAATGGATCGCCAACCTGTACCGTCGGGCGCTTCTCGTCGATGGAATCGTCGAACTCCGCCGAGGCCATCGTTGCGCCTCCGACGCCATCACGTCCAGTTTTGGCGCCGAGGTAAACCACCGGCAACCCGACGCCCTTGGCTTCCGACCGGAAAATGGCGTCGCTCTTGGCCAGGCCGGCTGCGAAGGCGTTCACCAGTATGTTGCCGTTATAGCGTGGATGAAACTGAACCTCGCCGCCCACGGTCGGAACGCCGAAAGAATTGCCATACCCGCCGATACCGGCAACGACGCCTGCCACCAGATGGCGCGTTTTCGGATGATCGGGATCGCCGAAACGGAGCGCATTCATGGCTGCGATGGGCCGGGCTCCCATTGTGAAAACATCTCTGAGGATGCCGCCAACGCCGGTTGCCGCCCCTTGATAGGGTTCGATATAGGAGGGGTGGTTGTGGCTCTCCATTTTGAAGATAACGCAATCGCCATCACCAATATCGACCACGCCGGCGTTCTCGCCGGGGCCGTGGATGACCTGCGGCCCCGTGGTGGGCAGGGTCCGCAGCCATTTCTTCGAGGACTTGTAGGAGCAATGCTCGTTCCACATCGCCGAAAAGATGCCGAGTTCAGTGAAACTCGGTTCGCGCCCGATCAGGTCCAGGATACGCTGGTATTCGTCGGGCTTGAGACCGTGGGCCTCAATCAATTCCGGAGTGATGTGTATGTCGTTTAGAATGGTCATGTCGGGGTCTGCGCGCGCCTGTTCGCGATTGGAGGATGAGCCTGCTTTTATGCAATCGACGCCCAAATGTGTATGCTAAAGTTGGGAAATCTGCAGAATTCACGGTCGGAAACCAGCGGCTGTCCCGGGTGTTATTCAAGCACAAGCGGCATCGCCTTTCTGCCAGCGGGCGATATCCTTGTTCATGCGGATGCCAAGCGGCTTGCCCCCCAGGGGGCCGTAGGTTGCTATTCTTGCCGGGTTGCCGCTCGCTTCGATCACGAATTTTGGCAGGCCCTGTGCGGATCTCGCCTCGACAATGAGAATCCGGGGTGTGCCTACCCGCGTATCGAGTTCCGGAATGATGCGGTAGGAACGAAAATCGCTGTCTTTCTTGTGGCTCCAGCAATCCTGCGCAGAATTGTTGACGGTCTGCAGTAGGGCAACCGCGGCATCGTTGGAAGCCATCGGCGATGTCTTGCTTGTTCCTTGACATCCCGTGAGCGCCAATCCGGCAGCGGCAATTGGGAGCAGGGCGATCCTCATGCGTTTTCTGCTTCGAGAAGACCCAGCGCGCTTTCAAACAGGGTGCGCCCATCGTTACCGCCATGCGCCGGTTCGATCAGGTTTTCCGGGTGGGGCATCATGCCCAGAACGTTTCCGCTCGCATTGATGATGCCTGCGATATCTTTGAGCGACCCGTTCGGGTTGGTGTTATTGGCGTAGCGGAAGACCACCTGATTGCCGTCCTCGATCCGTTTCAGCGTATCCGGATCGGCGAAATAGTTGCCATCGTGATGGGCAACCGGGCAGCGAATTATCTGGCCTTTTTCGTAGCCGGCCGTGAAGGCCGTCCGATTATTGGCGACTTCCAGCAGAACTTCTTTACAGACAAATTTCAAACCGGCATTGCGCATAAGCGCACCGGGCAGGAAGCCTGCTTCGGTAAGGATCTGAAAGCCGTTGCATACGCCCAGAACCCGATATCCCTCATTCGCCTTTTTCGTCAGCGCCCCCATGACCGGGGATCGCGCCGCAATAGCTCCAGAGCGGAGGTAATCGCCGTAGGAAAAGCCTCCGGGCACCACGTAAAGATTTGCCTCGGGCAGTTCGGACTCGGTATGCCAGACGAGGTGAGGGGCGCTGCCGCCTATCTTGGTCAGCGCTGCGATCATGTCGCGATCGCGATTGGAGCCCGGGAAAAGGATAACTGCCGATTTCACGAAACGATCTCCACCGAGTAGTCTTCGATAACGGTATTGGCGAGCAGCTTCTCGCACATCGCCTCGATCTCGCTTTTCGCCTTCTCGCTGTTTTTCTCAGCGACTTCCATGTCGAAAACCTTACCCTGACGGACCGATTCGACACCTGAGAAGCCAAGTGAGCCGAGCCCGTTTTCGATTGCCTTTCCCTGGGGGTCAAGCACGCCGTTTTTCAGGGTCACGGTAATGCGGGCCTTGGTCATTTCTTGTCGGTCCATTTCTTCAGAAATTGATTCAAGTAGTTTTCAGATCGATTAAGGTATCAGTGACAAATCATTGAAATCGCGATCATTTCTTGCTGTCATTATTGGAAACGAGAACTGGTCCCTTCGTGCTTCTGGTTTCGTTTTCGTTCATGATGCCGAGGCGGCGCGCGACTTCGCGATACGCTTCCAGCATCCCGCCCATGTCGCGGCGAAACCTATCCTTGTCCATCTTGTCTTTCGTTTCCACATCCCAAAGCCGGCAAGAGTCGGGTGATATCTCGTCGGCCAGCACGATACGCATCATATCGCCTTCAAAAAGCCGTCCGAACTCGATCTTGAAATCGACGAGCTGGATGCCGACGCCCATGAACAAGCCCGACAGGT
>JAHEHW010000321.1 GCA_024639745.1 Salaquimonas sp.
AAAATCGGGCAACCATCTGACCGAAGGCGACCGATATGGCTCTCACCGCTTCAGGTGCTTCCTCGCCCTTGCCACGCGCAGCCGCCATATCCTTGATATCGGCGCCGGCAGAGAAATTGCCGTCTGCACCTCGTATAGCCACAACCCGGGTCGTGGGGTCAGCCTCGGCTCTGTCCAGCGCTGCCAGCAGTTCTTTGAGCAACTCGAGCGACATCGCGTTGCGGACCTGAGGGCGGTTCAGCGTTATGGAAAGAACGCCGTTCCGGAGATCTGTGAGGATGGTGTTTTCAGCTGGCATGGCGTTCCTTCTCCTGTTCGCTAGCACCGAGCGCTTTGACAAAACGCTGGATGCGACGACAGCCTTCTTCAAGCTCTGCTTCGCCGGCAGTGAAGGACAAGCGTATACAATTGGCGGCCGGTTTTCCAAAAGCCGCGCCATCCAGGACTGAGACTTTCTCGCTTTCATAGAGGGCGCGGGCAAACCTGCCTGCATCAAGCCCTGTGGCCGATACGTCGACCAGGAAGAACATGCCTGCTTCCGGTTTTAGCAATTCAATTCCCGGCAGGCCCGTAAGTTGCAGTGCGATAAGATCGCGACGTTTCCGGTAGATACCCAGCATCTCACTTATCGATTGGCGTTCGCTTGTCAGCGCCACGGTGGCGGCTTCCTGAATGAAGCCCGGCACGCCGTACAACATGGCGAGGCCGAGATTTGCCGCGTGCGCAATCAGCTTCTCAGGCGCGATCATCCACCCCAGCCGCCAGCCGGTCATTGCCTGCGACTTGGAAAGGCTGCCGCAGGTAATCGTCCGCTCCGCCATGCCGGGCAGGCAGGCAATCGATATATGCGGTGTTTCATAAGTCTGCGCGCTGTAAACCTCGTCAGCGATTACCCACAGGTCGTTCGCAATCGCCAATTCTGCGATTTTGCGCAGCTCATCTTCGTGCATGACCACGCCGGTCGGATTGTTCGGCGTCGCGATGGCGATTGCCTGCGTTTTTTCGGTTATCGCCTTTTCAAGCGCGTCCGCATCCAGCCTGAAACTTGTCTCTCTCGGCGTATCCACGCGGACGAGCGTGGCGCCGGCCAGTTGAAGTGTCGCCTCATAGGTCATATAGGTAGGCGTCAGCGCGATCACCTCATCGCCTGCTTCCGCGATCAGGAGCGAGGCGGCGAAAATCGCGTTCTGCGTGCCGGAGGTTATCATCACGTTCGCCGGACAATATGACGTTCTGGCAAGGCCCTCGGGAGGCCTGATCTCGCCCAGTACGGCCATGCGCAAATTCTCGCGACCGAGAATTTCGGTATAATGCGTATCGCCCTGGCGGAGTGCTGAAACGGCGGCTTCGATGATCGGTTCAGGTGTCGTGCAATCCGGATCGCCGACCGAGAGAATTATGACGTCCTCGCCAGCTTCGCGCGCCTTCATCGACTTGAAATGGGTATCCCATGCGGAAGCGCCTTTGCCGGCAATCCTACTTACGATACTGGCAAATTTCGGCATCGCGGTCTCGTTTACTTGCCGTTTCAATTGAGGAAAAGGGGTGATGGCGGCCGCAAAGCCCGAACCCGTCGCCGACCCTAGCCGGTAGCGTGCGCTTTGCCTAGACTTCTATCTCTTCGAGAAGCGAACGCGGAATTCTGACCCCTTCTTCCGCAACCTTTTTTCGCCGTTCGATCCTGCCAACACCCGGAAGGCGAGCGCCTTCCTGGGCTGCTATCGCCTCGAAAAGACGCTCCGCATTGCCGCCAGTAATCGGCGTCTGCCTAGTCTTTTTGGGATCCATCGCGAGAACGAATTCACCGCCTCGGGTAGGGCCTCCCTCTTCAAGATCGTTTTCAGCCGCTTCAAGGGATAGCTGTTCGCCAATCAGCGGGCCAGCCAGGAGTTCGATCATCATTGCGATTGCCGCTCCCTTATAGCCACCAAACGGCAATTGAGCGCCTTCCAGAACCGCGTTTGCGTCATTGGTCGGGTTGCCATGCTTGTCGATCCCGGCGCCATCTGGAAGCGGAACGCCGTCGCGCGCATGGATCATGATATCGCCACGGGCCATCATGGCGCTGGCCTGATCGAATACAAGCGGATCATTGTCCGGGCGCGGCCAGGCGAAGGCAAGCGGATTGGTTCCGAAAAGCGGCTTGGTGCCACCCGCAGGCGGAATACAGGGTTTATAGGATGTGCAGGCGATGGCGCAGAGACCGCGCTTCGCGAGTTCCTCGACCTCAGGCCACATGGCAGCGAAATGAAAGGTATTCGTTATCGCGGCCACAGCGACACCCTGGGATTTCGTCAATTCGGCGAAATCGTCGGCCATCGTTTCAAGGGCGAGGGGGGTGTAGCCGCCGTCTCCGTCAACCCAGAGGACCGAGGGTGCAGTGCGCTCGAGCCGTGGTTCGGCTTCGCCATTCACCTTTCCGTTCTTCAGCGAGCGGCAATAACCGGGTATCCGGAACAGGCCATGACTGGAGCATCCGTCACGCTCTGCCTTCCAGACGGTATTTGCGATAGCCGTTGCATTTGCCTTGTTGCAGCCGGCATTCAGCAAAGCGGCGAGCGCAAGGGTCTTCACGGCGGAAAGTTCGAGATGAACAGTGTCTGAGTTCATGGCGGAGGGCCTGATCCTATAAATGAGGTCTCGGAGTGTTTGCTGCGAATAAGAGGCAAGACTACGCAAGACAGCGAACGCCCGCAAATGCCAAATTTGAAAATCGGCAATGCCCTTTGCCTCGGACCGAGGGATATGGCAATGGCAGGTAACGAGCATCCGGCTGGCAAGGGCATATGGTCCGACTGTTTCTGAAAATTGCCAATTTGGTTCACGGCGCAACGGCACTTGCAACGATCTTCGCGTTAATCGCGATGCTTGTTGCTGTGAGTGTGAATGTCGGGATGCGTTACGTGTTCTCTGCCGGTTCGCTGCCCTTGCAAGACGCCGCGATCTTTGCCTTCGGCGCATTTTCGATGTTGTCCGTGCCATGCGCCTTTCAGGCGGATCGGCATGTAAGGGTCGATATTTTCGAGATGGGAAAAGCTGTCCGGTTTCGGCTTGATCTTGCCGCGGCTCTGTTCCTGTTGATGCCACTCGTACTTGTTGCCCTCTGGTATGCTCTGCCATCGCTTGTCTATTCATGGGCCCTAG
>JAHEHW010000322.1 GCA_024639745.1 Salaquimonas sp.
GTACTTGATCTTTACGACCCGCCAGCCAAAGGCATCGAAAACCTTTTCAATCCGCTGCCACAGGCCTTCATGCACCACCGCATCGAGCGATTGCCGGTTATAGTCGATGATCCACCAGCAATTCCGCAGATCGTGCTTCCAGCCTTCCTGCAGCGTTTCGTAGATATTGCCTTCGTCAAGCTCTGCGTCGCCCAGAAGCGCGATCATTCGGCCCCTTGTCAGCTCTTTGCCCCAGTCTTTTGCCGTTATGTAATCCTGGACCAGCGAAGCAAAGGAGGTGACGGCAACCCCGAGGCCCACCGATCCGGTCGAAAAATCCACGTCATCGATATCCTTGGTCCGGCTCGGATAGGATTGAACGCCATCAAGCCCTCTGAAATTCTCCATTTTCTCCCTGGTCTGGTTTCCGGCGAGATACTGGATCGCGTGAAAAACCGGAGAGGCGTGCGGTTTGACGGCGAGCCTGTCCGCGGGTCGCATCGCCGAGAAATAAAGCGCCGTCATGATCTGGACCACGGAGGCCGAAGATGCCTGGTGTCCGCCGGTCTTGATCTGGTCGACTTTCGGCCGAACATGGTTGGCGTGATGGATCATCCAGTGGGATAGCCAGAGCAGCCGCTTTTCAAGAATTTTCAGCTGGGCGATATCCCTTGCCATTGCCAGAACTCCGTCGTTTTCTCTCGGGGATGTGTTTCTCAAGCTTTAACCGAAAGCGTACATACCGCAAATCGCGTTTTCAGGATCAACCCAAAAGCGCTTCAGCGCGGTTTTGGTGCATATCCTGCCGGTTTGGGGCCATAGCGCTGCCGGGGCACCCGCCCGGCGATCTCCAGAACCAGTTTCTTGCGAACCGCATCGGAAAAGGTCTGGGCGCTATCGGCGGTAATGACGAAAGACGCAGGCCCACCAATGATCCGGTCCTCGAAGGCTTGTTCGAGATCATAGGCGATCGGCCGTCCCGAACAGTGCCGGCACAATACCGCAAGCCCGTTGATGACCATTCCCGCATCGACAACGGCATCCCTCGCTTCCTCGATCGTCGGTCCGTTCCAGTTGTTGGCGCTGTCGGCAGAGATATCGATGACCCGCCGCATCCCGTACAAGTCGTTTTCCTCGATCATCATCTTGCCGAAAAGAAGGGCAGCGCCGATCGCGTTTCGACCATAGGCCTGCCGCGGCGGAGCCAGAAGGCTGGCCGCAAAAGCCGCGGCCGAGGCCTGGTCCTCGATGATTGCCCAGTCGGCAACGACATGTTGCGAGCTTTGATCGGCCCATTCGACATAGGTAACGGCAATGCGGCCAAGCAGGCTGTTCGAGATCGCCGACAGGACGGCAGGGTCGGTGATCGCTTTTGCATATCCCTCTCTCTGGAAGCGTATCTCCGCATCGTCGATCGAGCCCGTAGCATCGGCAAGAAGCACCAGTTCCAGGCTCACTTCCTGAAGCGCTGCGGCGGGCTTTGACATCAAGCAGATGGCGACCATGGCCCGGGCTACCAGTTTCAGGGCTGCTGTGCTCAAGGTCTTGATCCTTCCTTTTTGAACGATTGTCCCAGTATGTTTGACAGCACCTGCAGATGCAATTTGTACCCTCGCATGGCACGAATCAATCTTTGACCGGATACCAGTGGCTGTTACCGCCGGCCTCGCTGTCGAGGAAGCCAAACGGATGACTGGAACGGCAACAATGGATCACGGATCAGGTTAAACGGGTGTCTGAAAGCTTCCGAAACCTCAAAGGCGATGTTATTCCACAATCTGAGACATGCTTCCTGACAGTGAAATGGTAATCGACAAATGCTTCGTTTTTCAGCAAATCTTGGTTTCTTGTGGAATGATCGGGCATTACCCGATGCAATCGGCGCGGCAGCGGCCGCCGGCTTTGATGCAGTGGAGTGTCACTGGCCCTACGAAATCCCGGCAGAACAGGTCAGGGAAGCGCTTGCCGGAACGGGTCTCACGATGCTCGGGCTCAATACGGTGCGGGGCGATGTGTCGGCGGGTGAAAACGGGCTTGCGGCGATTCCGGGCCGGGAGGCTGAAGCGCGATCGGCAATCGATCAGGCACTTGAATACGCCGATGCGATCGATGCCGGTAATATACATGTAATGGCGGGAATTGCGATCGGGGAGGAAGCTGAGGCGACCTATGTTGAGAATCTGCGTTACGCCTCCGAGGCTGCTGCGTCCGCCGGTCGGACCATTCTCATCGAGCCTTTGAACGAGCGTGATGCGCCGGGCTATTTTCTTCGAACCTCAGACCAGGCCGTCGGAATTATTGACCACGTTGGCGCGCCGAATCTGAAGCTGATGTTCGATTGCTATCACGTTCAGATCATGGAAGGCGACATCACCAGGCGCCTCGAGGGTCTGATGCCGCATATCGGTCACATCCAGATTGCGGCAGTGCCGGACCGGAAAGAGCCGGATCATGGTGAACTCGACTACGGATATATCCTCGACCAGTTGCAGCGGCTCGGTTACGACCGCCCGATCGGAGCCGAGTACCGCCCGGCCGCTTCGGTCGAGGCTGGCCTTGGCTGGCTGGAACGTGCGCGGTCTAGGTGAGCCGCTGGAGGTCGAAGCTCGATCAGCGGATTTCGCTTACCACCAGACGCCGCCCCTCGTTATCCGGATGCGGGGTCGTCCGTCGGCAGGATTGAGTTCACGCTCTGAAGCCGGACGATCCGCATCATCTTCACCGTGCAGAGGCGCGGGCGGATTGGTACCAAGCAGACTGGCATAGTCCGAATATTTTGCCTCTTCTCCACGGCCCCATTTGTGCTTGATCTTCGGCACTGGCGAGGATCTTCTCGGCTCCGCTGGCTTTTTGCGGAATGGAGCACTGGCTTCCGGCTCCTTGGTAACGCGATCTTTCTTCAGGGCCATGAGCCGCTCGATCCGGTCTTCCGTCTTGGGATGACTTCGAAGAACGGATGGATTGGGTACTCGGCCGCCCGGCAGCACCATGCCTTCCCAGTTCGCCTTCTGAACGCGTTCGAGCTTCGCCAGGGCGGAAGCAAGCCCGTCCGGGTCACCGGTAAGCATGACCGCTCCAAGATCGGCATCATATTCCCGAGTACGCGAAAGCGCGAGCTGCAGAAGAGAGCCTACGGTCGGCGCCGACATGAGCAGAAGAAT
>JAHEHW010000323.1 GCA_024639745.1 Salaquimonas sp.
GAAGATGCAGGCATTTGAGAAAATCAACAATATGGCCCAGTGGAAATCCGCACCAAAGGGCCGCATTGCGATCAATACGCCGATAAAACCGACAAAGATCGCTCCCCACCGCCACATGCCCACCCTCTCACCCAGAACCGGTCCCGAAAGTGCGCAGATGATAATCGGTGCCGAGAACATGATGGTCGAAGTCAGGGTGAGCGGTAGGTATTTCACGGCGATGAAATTGTTCACCGTCGTTATCATCAGAAGAAATCCTCTCAACAAGACCAGCCATTTATTGTCGGTGCCAAATCTCGAGAGCGATATCCCCTGCCTTGCCACCAGGCCGGTCGATATGACGAAATGTCCGAAATAACGAAAGAAAGCCACCTGAAAAGCAGGGATCCCAGCGATGACGAGGGTCTTCGCGGATACATCCACGCAGGAAAAGCCAAAATAGGTCAGCAGCATCAGCAGGATGCCCAGCATCGGCCGATCTTCATTCGGACGGGCTGCAGTTCCGGCCATTTCAGACGGCTTTCTCTATCTGGCAAAGCGTTTTGCCGCTCCGGGAAAGGTGCTCCAGCATAACGCGTTCCGGGAGTGAAGGCATCAGATCATCCATGCGGGCGTTGGAATTATCACATCGTTGCGCCGATCTGCCATGGCACGAATTCAAAATCACCCAAGCCCTGAGCCTCCGATTTCGAATCTTCGCCAGACGCGACCCGCAGGAGCAATTCGTAGATCTCGCGTCCTTTTTCCTCGAGGCTCACTCCGTCACTCAGAATGGCGCCGGCATTAACGTCCATATCGTCCACCATGCGCTCATACATTTGCGTGTTGGTCGCTATCTTTATGCATGGCGAGGGTTTTGAGCCAAATGCCGAACCGCGACCGGTCGTAAATGCCACGACATTGCAGCCGGAAGCGATCTGGCCGGTAACCGAGGCCGGATCGTAGCCAGGTGAATCCATGAATGTGAACCCCTTGGCCGAGATCGGTTCGGCATATTTGTAAACGCCGGTAAGCGGTGTTGTGCCACCCTTTGCCGCTGCTCCGAGCGATTTCTCGAGGATGGTGGTAAGCCCGCCCTTCTTATTTCCCGGAGTCGGGTTATTGTCCATCGACCCCTTGTTTCTGGCAGTATAATCCTCCCACCAGTGGATCAGGGAGACGAGTTTTTCGCCTGTCTGGCGGTTGAAGGCACGCCGTGTCAGCAAATGCTCGGCGCCATAGATTTCCGGCGTTTCCGCCAGGACGCCCGTACCACCCTGCGCGACCAGCAGATCACAGGCATACCCAAGTGCGGGATTCGCTGTTAGACCGGACCAGGCATCGGACCCGCCGCATTGCAATGCGACCGTGAGCTCCGAAGCGGGGCAAGGCTCGCGCCGCGCCTCGTTTGCGAGCGGCAACATCGCGCGCACCTTTTCAATGCCCAGATCCACCGTCTTGCGCAAGCCAGCCACGTCCTGGATATTCATCGCATCAAACAAGGGTCCCTTCTCAATTCCGTAGGCATCGAGCAGCCAGTCAATCTGGTTCATCTCACAGCCGAGACCGAGCATGAGCACGCCCGCATGGTTCGGATGAAGGGCATAGCCCCACATTACTCTTTGCAGGGCATCGAAACCGTCGCCTTCCCCAGCCATACCGCATCCGGTTCCGTGGACAAATGCAACGACCCCATCGACATTCGGATAGGCTGCCAATTCCTCCGGGCCGAAGGCCGACGCCACCATTCTGGCTGCTGTAGCCGAACAATTGACCGAGGTGATCACCGCTATGTAATTGCGCGTCCCGACCTTCCCGTTTGCCCGACGGTATCCCAAAAAGGTGTCGCGCTTGCCTTCTTCAATCATCATCGACTGTCTTAGATCGGTCGCGTACTCGTAGTCGGCATCGACGTGCCGGAAGTCGAGATTGTGGGTATGGACATGATCTCCCGCACTGATGTCACCTGCAGCATAGCCGATTACCTGTGCATATTTGCGCACGGGCGCCCCGGCGGGAATATTGCTCACGGCAACCTTTTGCCCGCGCGGGATCATGGAAGTTACCGGATGACCGTCTACCGGCGTTCCGGCTTCCAGCGGGCGCGTGACGGTGACGACATTGTCAGACGGATCGAGGCGGATGAAAGCTTTCATGGCAGAACTCATGCACAATACGGGGCATCAACGCCCCAGCGGTGAATATCTATATGCGGCGACAAGGCCAGGCGGGCACGGGCCTCTTCCCAGGACCGTTTCCATTCGCGCCAGTCTCTGAGCACTTTATCCGGGTCGTTGCGACTGCGGGCAATGAACGACGGGAAATGCGAACGGCCGGTCGGCTCGCCGGTCCGGTTGTAGCGAATATCGAATGACCAGCGGAACCCGCGGGTACGATTGACAAGCGAAGCGTGCGGCAAAAGCGGGTGCAAGATGACGATGCCGCCGCTTGCCACCGGCAAAGGTTCTGCCTGGGCCTCGTCGATAAATCCGTCTGCGATTGCGGTCTGGACCTTCGGGCAATGCGGCAGCATCCCTTCACTGTGCGCACCCGGGATGACTTGCAGGCAGCCATTTTCGACGGTTGCATCCGTTACGGCACACCAGACGGTTACCATGGTTGTTTGGTCGGCTTCCGCATGGGTAACACCGCGGTCCTGGTGCCAGTCGGTGGCGGTGATATGTGCGCGTATTTCGTTGGATCGCAAGTCGGTTGCGGGAGGCTTGATACGTACATGCTGGATCGGGTTCGATGTGATTTCAGGTCCGATAAGGCTTTCCACAATATCGAGAAGCCTCTCATCAGTCAGCAGGCTGAACACTCCCGGCCCAAAATGCATCGGCGTTTCGGCGCTGATCCGGTCTCCAGGAAGTGAGATATCCATGGGTTGGAACCAGTCACAGCCTGCGCGATACGCCTCAAGCAGTTTGCCATCGAAACCAAGACCTTTTGGCGGCGCGGCGACTTTTCCTTCCTCAAACCATCGCTGATACAGCGCGTCCATCAAGGCTGAGTATTCATCTCTTATCGGGTCGAGCACAGCTTTTTGATCAACCGCGTCTTCAATGACCAGATATCCGAAATCTTCGAAAAACCTGACTTGGTCTTGCTTCAGCATCTGGCTTCTTCCGGAAAATCGAGTGACGCCATACCCATCCCA
>JAHEHW010000324.1 GCA_024639745.1 Salaquimonas sp.
CAAAAACCCGCACTGTCCCAGTTTCGGCTGGGGCCAGCGCGGGTTTCAAACACGATTTGGTGAGAAACGCTTCTAGAGCACCGGCCTATCGCACGGCGCTTTCAAAAGCGTTCGGCGTGGTGTCCTTGAGGTAGGCCAGCGCTTCCTTCGCCTTGTCACAGACGGCGGTGAAGGCTTCCGCCTCATGGATCGCCATGTCGGAAAGCACTTTGCGGTCGATCTCAATGCCCGCTTTCGACAGACCGTCGATCAGACGGCCATAGGTCAGACCGTTATCGCGGGCAGCCGCATTGATGCGCTGGATCCAGAGCGCGCGGAAATTGCGCTTCTTGGTGCGGCGGTCGCGCGTCGCATATTGCAGCGACTTGTCGACAGCCTGGCTGGCCATGCGAATGGTGTTCTTCCGACGGCCACGGAAACCCTTGGCCTGTTTCAAAATCTTCTTGTGGCGGGCGTGGCTGGTAACGCCGCGTTTTACACGTGCCATGATCGTAAATCCTTAAAATCTTTTCTACGCGTTTCCGTCAGACGGAACTCACCGGGAATAGGGAAGGTAGTGGGACCGAATCTTCTTCGCATCCGGCTCCGCAAGCACCGTGGTGCCGCGCGCGTCGCGAATGAAATCGTTCGACCGTTTGATCATGCCGTGGCGTTTGCCGGCCTGCTGCGCCTTTACCTTGCCGGTCGCGGTTACCTTGAACCGCTTCTTGGCCGAGGATTTGGTCTTCATCTTGGGCATTTGCGGACTCCTTGTCATGTGGTTCCCGATTCATCCCGGGATCATCAAAAAAGCCCCGCCCGGCTGGCTTTCGACCGCGAATTCCGCGGGAAACCGGGGGAGCTTCCGCTCTCAGAACGCCATGGCATGCCCTGCCAGCCGTTCAACGGGCCGTGGTATAGCCACAACACCCCTATTTGGCAAGTGAAAAAGCCGGACGTTTTGCGCCCGGCCCGGTCATTGCTTAACCGGCAAATCGGGAAATCTGCCAGGCTGCAGTCAGACCGCGGCTATTTCGCGGGCGCAACGACCATCATCATCTGGCGGCCTTCCATCTTAGGCGCCGCCTCGATCTTCGAGACATCGGCGATCTCGTCGCGGACACGGTTCAGGAGTTCCATGCCAAGTTCGGTATGGGCCATTTCACGGCCCCTGAAGCGAAGCGTGACCTTGACCTTGTCGCCTTCATCAAGAAATTTCTTCACCGAGCGCATCTTCACCTCGTAATCGTGGGTGTCGATGTTCGGACGCATCTTGATTTCCTTGACGTCCTGGGTCTTCTGCTTCTTGCGCGCTTCGGCGGCCTTTTTCTGGGCCTGATACTTGTATTTTCCGAAGTCGAGGATCTTACAGATCGGTGGCTTGTTGTTGGGAGAAATCTCAACGAGATCGAGGCCGGCCTCATTCGCCAGCTGCAGGCCTCTTCGATTTTCACGACGCCCCGGTTCGTGCCCTCGGCGTCGATGAGCTGAATCTCGGGAACTTTGATTTCGGAATTGGACCGGGGTCCAGTTTTTGTGGGCGCTTGCGCTCTATGCGGACGACGAATGGTTGCGAACTCCTCTGTTGTTGCGTTCGGATTGGCTTATATGTTCAAAATCTAATAAAGCCGGTCAAGATTTTCCATCGGATTCTCGACCCGGCTTTACTGCTTTCGGGCACAGACCACCAGTTGAACGGCGGGAATGTCCGAAACGGACGGTTTCCTAGCATGATTCAATTTCAAAATCATGCAAAAACCACAAGATTCTGACAGCTTGTAACGATCTGATATCGGAAAAGGAGGGCATTCTTGGCGGAGAGTACGGATCCACAGTTCATCGGGGTCGGTGGCGGGGCAGCAGCCCGCGAGATTGCGGTTCGCTTTCGCGATGGAAATGCACCCATACTCGTCTGGCTCGGCGGTTATCGTTCCGACATGCTCGGCACCAAGGCCGAGGCAATCGATCAATGGGCTGCGAGTAGGCAACTGGCAAATCTGAGACATGATTATTCCGGTCACGGCGAATCCGGCGGAGAATTTCACGATGGCACGATATCGCGCTGGCTGGAGGAAAGCCTCGCGGTCTTTGATCGATTTGCCGACAAAAGGCCGGCGATCCTCATCGGTTCCTCGATGGGCGCATGGGTCGCGCTCAGAATGGCGCAGGAACTTTCCCGACAGAATCGCTCCAACGAATTGCAGGGGCTGTTGCTGCTGGCGCCGGCTCCGGATTTCACCCATGAGCTGATGATGCCTGAGCTTTCCGACGAACACCGCCGGCAGCTTGAAACGCAAGGCTATATGGAAGAGCCATCGGAATATTCCGACGAGCCGAATATCTTCACCAAGGCCATTTTCGATGATGGCGAGAAAAACCGCGTCATGACCGATCCCATCCAGACCGGTTGTCCGGTGCATATCCTGCAGGGCATGCAGGATCCGGACGTTCCCTATGCACACGCGCTCAAGCTCACCGAGTTCCTGCCAATGGACAATGTCACCATGACGCTGATTCGCGACGGCGATCACCGTCTTTCAAGGGAACAGGATATCCGACTCATACTGGAAAGCCTCGAACGCATGGCCACTATGCCCGGCGCTTGATTGCATTTGGCCGCCGTATCGGTGACAAGAATGACCTGACGGCATTGCCAACCTGCTCCTCCAGTTTTCGGGTCCCTTTCATGCGGTTATCAGTCATTTCGAGCCCGGTCGTCGCAGCGATCATCGGCTTCGGCGGTACGCTGGCGCTGGTACTCGCCGCCGCAAATGCCGTCGGGGCAAGCGAGGTGGAAACCGCCAGCTGGGTGACGGCGATCTGCCTGGCAATCGCAGCCGGAACGGCGGTGCTCTCCGTCGTTTATCGCCAGCCGATCGTCACGGCATGGTCCGCTGCGGGGCTTGCGCTCATCGGGGCAAGCAGCGGCTTCACCATGGCCGAAGCCGTAGGAGCATTCGCGATTTCAAGCGGCATGCTGTTTCTGACCGGCATATTGCGCCCGTTGATGCGGCTGATCGAACGGATACCCGCAGCGGTTTCCGCCGGCATGCTGGGCGGCATCATGCTGCCCTTCGTGATGTCGGGCGCAAACGCGGTAGAAACCGATCCGGCCTTCATCTTGCCGCTAGCGGCACTGTTTCTCATCATCCGATTGAA
>JAHEHW010000030.1 GCA_024639745.1 Salaquimonas sp.
ATCACCGAGGATGTCGTACTTCAGTACCTCGAACGGCACATCCATAATCCTACCGGCGACAGCCGGTAGTGGTTTAGTGTGAAATTAGATCAGATCCGGCTCGAGTTTCCCGAGCGACTGATTGTACAGCCGATCGACCAACTTGGAATTGTTTCGCTCGATAACAATGTTTGAAAACATCCGAAGCGCAGTTTGGTTATTCATAGGCTGACACCGATGCGAATTCGGGGAGGGGCTTTAAATGGGCGACAGGAAGTATTTTGGTACCGATGGCATTCGGGGCGCGGCGAACCATTTTCCCATGACCGCGGAGATCGCGATGAATGTCGGGAAAGCGGCTGGCGTTTATTTCAGGCGAGGCAACTACCGTCATCGCGTTGTGATCGGCAAAGATACGCGGCTGTCCGGCTATATGATCGAAAATGCGCTTGTCGCCGGATTCACATCCGCTGGCATGGATGTCTTTTTGCTTGGACCGGTTCCTACGCCTGCTGTCGCAATGCTGACGCGGTCCGTGCGAGCGGATATTGGCGTCATGATTTCAGCATCGCACAATGCTTTCGAAGATAATGGCATCAAACTGTTCGGACCCGATGGCTATAAGCTATCGGATGAGATCGAGATGCGGATCGAAGAATTGATGGACGAGGACTTGTCTACCCAACTCGCCGCGCCGCTTAATCTCGGTCGGGCGACCCGCATGGAAGGGGGGCGCGACCGGTATGTCGAATTTGCCAAACGGACTTTGCCGAAATCGCTTTCGCTTGAAGGACTGCGGATCGTCATCGATACCGCCAACGGTGCCGCCTACAAGGTGGCGCCGGAAGCTTTGTGGGAATTGGGTGCGGAGGTCGTGAAGATCGGCGACGAGCCGAATGGCTTCAATATTAATCGTGATTGCGGATCGACGGATATCGCCGAGCTGAAGCGCAAAGTCCACGAGACCAGGGCGGATATTGGAATAGCACTCGATGGCGATGCGGATCGGGTCATTATCGTCGATGAGAACTCCGAAGAGATCGATGGTGACCAGATCCTGGCTCTTATCGCCGATTACTGGCAGTCGATTTCCCGGCTCAACGGTGGCGGAATCGTTGCAACGGTCATGTCAAACCTAGGTTTGGAGCGCTTCCTCGCGGACAAGGGCATGACGCTGGCGAGGACAGCTGTTGGCGACCGTTACGTGGTTTCTCATATGCGGGAACATGGTTTCAACCTCGGCGGCGAGCAATCGGGACACGTGGTCATGTCTGATTTCACGACGACCGGTGACGGTCTGGTGGCGGCCCTTCAGGTCTTGGCCGTCATGAAATCGCAGGACCGACCCGTCAGCGAGGTTGGCAGGAAGTTTGAGCCCGTGCCGCAAATCTTACGCAATGTCCGCTTCAAGTCTGGCTCGCCTCTCGAACGGAAATCGGTGAAACAGGCGATTAATGAAGCAATGTCCATGCTGGGTAAAACCGGCAGGCTGGTCATCCGACCATCTGGCACCGAACCTCTTATCCGCATCATGGCTGAAGGCGATGATCCCGCGCTTGTGCGCAATGTGGTTAGCGAGCTTGCGGCCGTTGTCTCCAAAGAGGCTGCCTGAACCGAAGTCGCCCCACAAATAAATTGGCTTTAAATGCATTGGATTGCGCGCGTACGTTAACGCGCAGGCGTGATTTTCAATACTTAATGCGCGTTAACTACCTTTTTTAACCTTAATGACTACGGTTAATCGAGCTTTAATCTTTCTCGCCGAAACTCCAAAGCTAGTCGCCTACATTCGGTCGGCGTTTGGTAATTGACAGAAGGATGCTGCAATGAGCAGCTTGACGAGAGTCGCGAGTTTTTTCGCTGGTCTGACCGCTATTGTCGCGACAGCCTCCGCTGCGGATCTTTCCGATATGCCTTTGGTTGAGGTGATTCCGGAAATTCATACAGACTCAGTTGACGGCTGGTACCTTCGTGGAGACATCGGATACGCTCACCTGTCTACCGACGGAGTTGATTATTATCAGGGAACGCCGAGTCTGACCGGTGAGTTCGAAAAATATGACATTGATCGCACCTGGATGCTCGCAGGTGGTATTGGCTATCAAGCAACTGATTATTTCAGGGTAGATCTGACGCTCAATCACTATGGGAAGGCCGATTTCGAAGGAGAATGGGGCGATGATTCGGCCGAAGAGGTCGATTCAACGATCAGCGCGACGACATTAATGGCTAATGCTTATGTCGATCTTGGGAACATTGTGGGATTCACTCCTTATGTAGGTGGCGGTCTGGGCGGCGCAAAGATGCATTGGGGTGATCTGGTTAGAAGTAGTTCAGATCACAAAGGGCAGGGAGGTCAATGGCGTTTCGCATACTCTGCGCATGCCGGAGTATCATATGATTTCTCGCCCACTCTGAAGTTCGATACTGGCTATACATACACGCGAATAGATGACGGAGAGATGTTCAGTTTTGCCGGAGATAGCGGTTATTCCGGACCTCAGGGTTATGACAAAGGATTCGATATTCACGCAGTTCGCGCCGGTCTCAGATGGTTGGTGAATTAGCGCAAAAAAGGGGAAATAGAATGAACGACGATATCGTTTGCTCATCCACCGAGCGAAAAAGCGAGGGGATAATCATGAAACGCTTTTTTCTAATTATGTCAGCGGCGGTTTTGATAGGATCTGCCCCCGCAATCGCTGCCGATCTTGAGATTGAACCTGCTCCAATGGACCAAACGCCGGTTGAATTCGGTAGCGGTTGGTATCTTCGAGGGGATATAGGAATCACAACTCATACCGACACCGACGTGGATTATCATTATGATCAGTCTGTGGACGAGACTTGGACAATAGGCGGCGGTGTCGGATATCATTTAAACGAATATCTAAGAGCTGACGTAACAGTTGATTACGCTGGTGGTCATGAATGGGACGGAAAAACCTTATATGACGGTGAAAGTTATAAAAGCTCAGCGGATGTAGATCGAACAACTTGGATGCTGAATGGTTACGTTTCGCTTGGCCAATACGGCGGCTTTAAGCCGTATATTGGCGGTGGTGTTGGCTTATCCCACATCTGGTGGTCTGATATTAGTTCAGAGCTGCCAGGCGTTGGCGACGAATTAGACGATCAATCTGATACTGTGACAACTTATGCTTTAATGGCGGGTTTCGATTATTCGATCGATGACTATTGGACGGTTGATTTTGGTTATCGTTGGTTGAAAATGCATGATGGAACAATTTTTGAAGATGCTTCTTTTGGGGATTTGGATGGCAGCGATCTCGATTTTACGGATACTACAACTCAAGAATTCAAAATCGGGCTGCGATACGACATATGGTGATGTTTTGTGGAAGCCACCAAGAGATAGGCGGTTGAGTTGCCGCCTTCACGACTATTGAACTGCCCCACACTACCGTGAACTAGCGCATTTGTTCGCAAACGGATTCTACCCGAGCAGGACTCGAGCAATAATAAATACAATCCGATTTACGTCCTATCTTAGTCGTGTCAGCATTCTTGCAAATGTCTGCTTTGAGCCCAAGGCAGACATCCTTGTTTCAAGATTGACGTCTTGCGTCGATCGATCGAGTCCGCCCCGCATAGTAAACTTGGATCAGATCCGATCGAAGAATCTTGTAAGACCGCAGAGTCGACATACACTAAAATCCGTGAGTTAGGATCTTAGCAAAATCGATTTTTTGCTCGAATCTGTCCTGCAACCGCCTGGTTTTTTAAATATTTAAAGAATTTAGAAATATGATTTCTGAGTAACCTGATCTGAAGACTAAGGTTTTTGTCTGGAGCGTGGATAGTAAGATTTATCAATGCCAGTCAGTCTTATAACTGTTGCGTTTCATTCTCGAGTCCAGCCATCAGTTCCGTTTGGCCTGCTGGCTAAGATCAAAAAGCGCATCCATAACAGTGCCAGCTGAGTTGTGCCTACAATATTCGGCGATCTGACGCACGAAGTCTGGGGTTGTAAGATCGCCGAAATGGTCACCAGTCTTGTTGTCTGGGGCTGCCAGATTAAAACCCGTTCGTAATCCGTACAGCCAATTGAGCAAAATTTCCGCATCAGTTGTCGTGTAACGAACAAGTTTGTCATCCAGAAAATCGATTTCCGAAAATTCTCTCAGAAAACTTGGGCAACTCCAGACGCCAGAATGGTAAATCTTGTACCGATTAGATTGCTGTGCCTCCTCTTTAGCCGGCTCTGCTTGCGATTGTTCATCGGCGGCCATCTTTTGATTTGGCTTTTTCTTGAAGTTGTCAGTTTGGGGATTTGAAGAATTTGTGTCCCCTATAGTCCCTGTCGTGAATTGCTCATCTGTCTCCGGTCGCTGTGCATTCAGCTGTTCTCGTTCTTGTAACTCAGCCGGCTGCTTTGAGGAGTTTTCGTCCTCCATAGTTGTCGTCGTCAACTGCTGGTCAATCTCCGCCCGCTGTGTGGGTCGCCGCCCATCAATCTCGACCTGCCCCGTCAGCGGCCGCAGGTGCCGTACAATTTTCTCCTCGTTTACCAAACTAGCGGCAACGAGAAACCCTGCTGTGACGGCTAAGACTTTAAGAAACATGCTCACTAAGCGCTCTCCATCAAAGAAAGAAGCTATATCTCCTTGCCGCTACACATAACCAGCGAAATCTCACTGAAACTCTCTTTGGTGACTTGTTCAAGGTTTCGGCCTTAATGTTCAAAGTAGTCAATGCCCATTTGGAGAATCTGCCTCGATCCGAGACCTTGATGGGAAATAGGATGATCCGGAAGATAAAAAACACGATACGGAGGATCCTTCCTGATTGGTAGAATAGCTGTCGCGCCCGCAAAGCCAAGCTTAAGAATTGTGTCGATGCGATGCCTTTTTAGCGGCAGCTTTATAGAATTCGAAATCGCCTGAACGGGTGGCAGGGTCGTAGAATTAAGATCTCGCTCTGAATGGTAATCCGTTTGCATTAAGAACAGGTTCGCAATCTCTACAAATGTCGAGCGCATACGTATTACCATCGTGGCCGTATCCTTTGCCGAGCGCGTGGCTGTTTCTTCTCCGAGAACATATTCATAACCCGCTGTATCAGTTTTTTGCCCGCCATCTGAAACAAAGCCGCGTTGTTCCTGATTTGTTTCGAATGAACTTACAGGGTGCGATGATTTAACTATTGAAGTTTCTTGGGGTTTCCGATAGTGGCCCAAGTGGGCCATCCCTCCCCAACGAGGGGCTAACTATCTGGAAGGGTAGAAGATTATGTTTCGTTTTCCAAAACCGGGTGTCAGCCCGGCCAATCCTCGTTTTTCTTCAGGTCCCTGCTCAAAGCGTCCCGGCTGGTCACTCAATGATCTCGCAGATGCATTACTCGGCCGTTCGCACCGGTCAAAGCCAGGCAAGTCGAAACTCGCCCAGGCTATTGATCTGACCAGGGAAGTGCTTCAGGTCCCTGCCGACTATCACATTGGCATCGTCCCGGCATCCGACACCGGGGCCGTTGAAATGGCCATGTGGTCGCTTCTCGGTGCCCGTGGCGTGGATATGCTCGCCTGGGAAAGCTTCGGCTACGGCTGGATCACCGACGCCGTCAAACAGTTGAAGCTTCAGGATGTCCATCTTCTTGAGGCTGACTATGGTGATCTGCCTGATCTTCGTGAAATCGATTTTGATCGCGATGTCGTCTTCACTTGGAACGGAACAACTTCCGGTGTCCGGGTTCCCAATGCGGATTTCATTCCTGCCGATCGCGGCGGGCTGACGATATGCGATGCGACATCGGCCGCATTTGCCCAGGAACTCGATTTTGCCAAGCTCGATGTCGTGACGTTTTCCTGGCAGAAAGTGCTCGGCGGTGAAGGCGGTCATGGTGTGATCATCCTGTCGCCGCGGGCTGTCGAACGCCTCGAAAGTTATACGCCGCCTTGGCCTTTGCCGAAAATTTTCCGCCTGACCAAAGGCGGCAAGTTGAACGAGGGAATTTTCAGGGGTGCCGCCATCAACACCCCGTCCATGCTCTGTGTCGAGGATTATCTCGATGCACTGTTCTGGGCGAAGTCGGTTGGCGGACTCAAAGCGCTCATTGCGCGGGCGAACGATAACTTCGCTGCACTTGAAAACTTTGTAGAAGATACCCCGTGGCTCGATTTTCTAGCCGCAGATCCGGCAACCCGTTCGAATACGTCGGTTTGTCTGAAGATTACCGACAGCCGGGTGGCGTCTCTGGAGACCGACCGGCAATCCGCTTTTGCCAAGAGCATGGTCAGCCTGCTCGATGCCGAAGGCGTCGCTTACGATATCGGGCATTACCGGGATGCGCCTGCAGGACTCAGGATATGGACCGGGGCTACCGTTGAACGAACCGATGTCGAAGCATTGCTGCCTTGGCTGCAATGGGCGTTCGACAATGCCGTTCACGAATTGAAGGACGCGGCGTAAAGCGCCGCGTTCCAATCTCACCAAAAAAAACTATTCGAAGACAATCATGGAGACCATGATGGTGCCCCGCGTACTCGTATCTGACAAGCTTTCCGAAACCGCTGTCGACATCTTTCGCCGCTACGGGATCGAAGTCGACTACATGCCTGATGTCGGGAAGGACAAGGAAAAACTGCTTGAAATCGTCGGCAATTATGACGGCCTGGCAATTCGCTCCGCGACAAAGGTTACGGAGAAACTGATCAATTCCACAGATCGGTTGAAAGTTGTTGGCCGCGCCGGCATCGGCGTCGACAATGTCGATATCCCTGCAGCATCCTGCAAGGGGATCGTGGTGATGAATACCCCTTTCGGTAATTCGATAACGACCGCTGAACATGCCATTTCGCTCATGCTTGCCTGCGCCAGACAAATTCCGGCGGCAGATGCTTCGACACAGGCCGGGAAATGGGAGAAATCCAAGTTCATGGGCGTCGAAATAACCAGCAAGACGCTGGGCGTCATCGGCGCGGGAAATATCGGTCGCATCGTGATCGATCGCGCCCAAGGCCTGAAGATGCGCGTTATCGCCTACGACCCCTTCCTATCCAAGGAGAAGGCCGATGCGCTAGGTGTTGAGAAAGTTGAACTGGAAGACCTCTTGACCCGGGCCGATTTCATTACCCTGCACGTTCCGCTTACCGACAAGACGCGTAATATAATCGGTGCGGATGCCATCGCGAAATTGAAGCCTGGCGTGCGCATCATCAATTGTGCCCGGGGAGGTCTGGTTGACGAGGCCGCGCTTGCGGACGCGATCAAATCCGGTCACGTGGCAGGAGCAGCCTTCGACGTGTTCGCCGTTGAACCCGCGGTCGATTCTCCGCTATTCGGCCTGCCGAATGTAGTTTGCACCCCGCATCTGGGCGCGTCGACTTCAGAAGCGCAGGAGAATGTCGCGCTTCAGGTCGCCGAACAGATGTCTGAATATCTGATCCGCGGCGCGGTATCGAATGCACTGAATATGCCGTCCATTACCGCGGAAGAAGCGCCCATTCTGACACCTTTCATCAAGCTGGCTCAGCATCTTGGCGCTTTCGTCGGTCAGGTCACGGACGAGCCGATCAAGAAAGTCGAAATCATTTATGATGGCGCGGTGTCCAAGATGAACATCAAGGCGATGACTGCAGCCGCCATTGCCGGTCTGATCAAGAGCCAGGTTGCCGACGTCAACATGGTATCGGCTCCGATAATGGCGAAGGAACGGGGCATCCAGATCTCCGAGACCACACAGGATCAGTCGGGCGTGTTTGACAGCTATATCAAGCTGAAGATCGTTACCGAAAAGCAGGAACGCTCGGTCGCGGGTACGGTGTTTTCGGATGGCAAGCCGCGCTTCATCCAGATCAAGGGCATCAATCTTGATGCAGAGATCGGCCGATACATGGTCTACACGACGAACAAGGACATCCCGGGTATCATCGGTAAACTCGGTTCGATGCTGGGAGAGGCCGGTGTCAACATCGCCAACTTCAACCTCGGGCGCAATAAGCCTGGAGGAGATGCGATCGCGCTTCTTTACGTCGATGCGCCGGCTGAAGAGACACTGCTCAACAAATTGACCGCGAGCGGTTTCTTCCAACAAGCCAAGGCGCTTGAGTTCGAGATCGGATAGTTCGTTTATGCCCGATAACATAATTTGCCGCCGGTTTCAGAACCGGCCGCTTTTTTATTCATGGCAGGCGTTTTACTTCCCGCTGAGATAGCCAAACGCCACCGATCACGAGGACCAGCGCAGCGGCGTGATAGAGGTGAAACACTTCTCCGAGCAGAAGAATTGCTAGAGCGGATCCGAAGATCGGGACGATATTGATGAATACGCCGCCGCGATTTGAGCCAATGATTTCGAGTCCCTTTATCCAGAGAACCTGAGCAATGATCGAAGGGAAAATCGCGGTGTAGAGAATCACGGCCCAGCCTTCCAGGTCTGGCCATTTCACCTTGCTTGTGCCGATCTCCCAAGCAGAAAAACCCAGCGAGGCAATGAGCGCCGAGACGCCCAGGACGGAGATGAAACTGAGCCAGTGGATGTCCGGTTTCTTTCTCAGAAAAACGGAATAGGATCCGTAGGTCATGATCGCGATCAGCATGAACAGGTCGCCGATATTGAAATCAAGACTGAGTATGGTCCCGAGACTGCCGCGGGCCGCGACGGTCGCAACCCCGATCAGGGTCAGAATGAAGCCAATCAATTGCAGGTTGGTCGCACGCAATCCGAACAGGAGGAAATTCAGCAGGAAAACGATCAGCGGCATCGAGGCCTGGACGATTGCGACGTTGATCGCGCTCGTGAAATTCAGTGCGAGATACATCAGATTATTGAAGACCGTGAAACCGATTGCCCCCAGGGCGAAAAGAAATCCGAGGTTTTTGCGGATCAAGGGCCAATCGCGCCGCAGGAAGGGGAGTGCAAACGGGATTGCAATCGCCATGGCTGTCAACCAGCGGCAGCTTGTCAGCATGAACGGAGAGACATGCCCGACCGCCAGTTTGCCGGCAATCGCGTTGCCTGCCCAGAGTAAGGCAGTAAAGGTCAGCAGAACATAGGCTTCGACCGAAGTGCCCTTGAATGCCTTCATCTTGTTTCCTTTTTGTGCAATCGCATGGTTGAGACCTTCGTTGCCTTGAAGTCTTGGCAATTTTCGGATTAAGAACGCCGATGTCCGGAGGGAAACGGTTGCTGGAGCGGCGTGGTTTACTCTTTGGTCTTTTGCCGGTTTTGACCGCCGGAAACAAGCCTGCAACCGTGGCCGCGCGAACATTCTGGCGGTAACGGCGAAACATCCTTGGATTGGAGACAAAATGACGAATGTGGTGGTGGTCGGCTCCCAGTGGGGAGACGAGGGCAAAGGCAAGATCGTCGACTGGTTGTCGGAAAGGGCGGAAACCGTGGTCCGCTTTCAGGGCGGTCATAATGCCGGTCACACGCTCGTTATCGATGGAACCAGCTACAAGCTCAGCCTGTTGCCATCCGGTGTGGTCCGTCCGGGAAAGCTGGCTGTTATCGGAAACGGCGTGGTTATCGACCCGCATGCACTTGTCGCCGAAATCAAGCGGTTGGGCGACCAAGGTGTTTCCGTCACTCCAGATAATCTCCGTATCGCGGAAAACGCGACGCTTATTCTCTCGCTCCATCGTGAGCTCGACGGGTTACGAGAGGATGCGGCTTCCAATGCCATGACCAAAATCGGCACGACGCGAAGAGGTATAGGTCCGGCTTACGAGGATAAAGTCGGCCGACGTGCGATACGTATGCTCGATCTGGCGAATATAGAAACGCTGCCGGCCAAGATCGACCGGTTGCTGACCCACCACAACGCGCTTAGGCGCGGTCTCGGCGAGCCAGAGATTTCCCATCCGGCGATGCTGGAAGAGCTCGGTCAGGTCGCTGAAGAGCTGGTACCATTCATCGAGCCGGTCTGGAGGCTTCTCGATGAACAACGGCGACAGGGAAAGCGTATACTTTTCGAAGGCGCGCAGGGAACCCTGCTCGATATCGATCACGGCACTTATCCATTCGTGACCTCGTCTAACACGGTTGCAGGACAGGCTTCCGCCGGTTCGGGTATCGGGCCAGGCGCGCTCGGATATATCCTGGGAATTACCAAAGCGTATACGACACGCGTAGGCGAGGGACCTTTTCCCACGGAGCAAAAAAATGAAGTCGG
>JAHEHW010000325.1 GCA_024639745.1 Salaquimonas sp.
GACATGGGCGAGAAGCCCTGCTTCCGATCCGCCAACCGCAACGGCGGGCAGCCCGGACACAAGCATGGACAGATCGTTCAGCGTGTCGCCTGCGGCCAGGACTTTCTCCGCATCGATCTCAAGATGTAAGACAAGGCGTTTCAGCGAAGGTCCCTTGCTGACGCCGACGGGTAAAACATCGAAAAACCGGTTGTCGGAAATCAAGTAATCGCAGCCGATTTCGGTAACTTTCTCTTTCGCCGAAGGATGAAAGTTTTCCGGATCATAATCATAGCTGACGCGGTAGCGAAAATCCGTGGGCTGCAATCTCAGCCCAGGGTGACCATCCAGCTCCCTGCGCACTTGATCGCCCTTGTCAGCCCATTTTTCCGCGATTTCCCGTTCCAGTTCCGGGATTGGCGCAATCTTGCCCTGCGGGGTTACCCGGGCGATGGTGGTTCCCACGTCACCGATCACGTAATCAGGCCATGGGACGCCGTTACGACCGCAAATTTCCACCATGAACTCCGGATCACGACCCGAAACAAAGACGAGCCCGACCGTTTTTCGGTTTTGCTCGATCCAGTCATAGAGCCGCCTGCGCTCGTTATCCGTGCCACCAAGAAAGGTGCCATCGAGATCGGTGGCTAGCACCATCCGCTTGTTGGACAAGTCCCCCGAGGGGTTCGGCATGATAATGTTCATGATGCGCCACCGCTGAACGTTTCAGTCGAAATTCCGCGAATTGGATGATCGATCGAAATCTCGAGCGTTCGGGGCTCGCCCTCGATCGGCCGCGACCATAGCCGCGCAAAGGTTTCGGGAATATCGGCTCCTTCATGCAGGATCCTGTAGATCGCTTCGCAGATGGGCATCGATACGCCGACCCGTCTTGCGAGGTCGATTACCGACACAGCGTTTACTTCACCCTCAACCACCACCTTCTGACCAGCGAAGCAATCCTCGCGCGGAATTCCCTGGCCAAGCTGAAAACCAAGCTTCATGTTGCGCGAGGTCTGGCTCGAACAGGTAAGCGTCAGATCGCCTGCACCGGAAAGGCCGGTTACGGTTTCTCTTCTGCCGCCAAGGGCTTCGGCCAACACCTTCATTTCGTGCATGCCGCGTGTGATGAGCGCCGCGCGTGTATTTTCAGCAAATCCGGCGCCGGTCATCATTCCGCAAGCTATGGCGATGACGTTCTTCACCGAACCCCCGATTTCGACGCCGATGAGATCGTCGGAGATGTAGGCGCGAAATGCATCGGTGCTCAGAGATAAAGCGAACCGCGCCGCCGGGCTCGAGGCCGGGGCAAGGCGGTCGGCATAAGTGAATGGAAACGCAACCGTGGCCGCTGTCGGATGGTTGAGCGCGGTCTCGCGGGCAAAAGTCGGGCCGGAAATGACCCCTACCGGATTGCCGTCGATTTCTTGTTCGGCGACCTGGCTCATCAAAAGTCCGGTCTCGCGCTCAATGCCTTTGGCACAAAGCGCAATGGGAATCGATTTGTGAAGATAGGGAGCAATGGCGCAAATGATCGAACGGATGGTGCGTGACGGCGTGACGACCATGACAGCGTCTACGCCCGTGAGCACCTTTTCCAGATCGGCGCTCGCCTTGATGCCTTCCGGCAGTTCGACATCCGGCAGATAGGCGGAATTGCGATTGTTCTCGCTGATATCTTTGAGGACGCTCACGTCCCTGCCCCACACTGCGACCTGGCGTCCCGCGCGTTTGGCGACTGAGGCCAAAGCCGTACCCCAAGCACCGGAACCGATTACCCCAATTCGTTCGTAGGGCAATCCTGTATTAGATTGCCCGGACTGGTTACCGTCGCTTCCAACCATGTTGGATCCAGATGGCCCCTATGCTGTGCTCCGGGCAAGATAGGAACCCGGAAAAGATGAAGCGCTTTTCGATTCAAGCGCATTTGATAAAGCTTTATACTTAAAGACATAGTGCAAAGCCGTCAAAATCCAAGCACCCGGTAGAGGCCGAATCTGAGTTGATCTCCCAACCACTCTAGGCAACGGAACGCGGACGCCGCTTGCGGTATGGAAACGGTTTTATGGTTATGCGATACAAGAGTGCATCCACGCCTTGCCACGGCCATAAGCAAAAAGAGGAGTCAATTCCGTGAGCCAGAAGCCCTGCATCATTTGCGTTGCCATAACCGGATCAGTGCCGACCAAGGCTGATAATCCGGCAGTGCCAATTTCTATTGAAGAACAGGTGGAATCGACACAAGAGGCATTCGAAGCGGGCGCCGCGATCCTGCATGCCCATGTCCGCAATCCGGACCAGACTCCGACCTCCGATCCTGAAAAATTCGCCCGTCTGAAAGAAGACGTTGAAAAGCATTGTCCCGGAATGATCATACAATTGTCTACCGGCGGGCGTTCGGGTGCGGGGCAAGCACGCGGCGGAATGCTGCCATTGCGCCCGGACATGGCATCGCTTTCGGTTGGATCCAACAACTTTCCGACGCGGGTCTACGAGAACCCGCCGGATCTGGTCGACTGGCTGGCCTCGGAAATGGTGAAATACGAGGTCAAACCCGAGATCGAGGCTTTCTATCTTTCCCACATCCACCAGGCCGTCCTGATGCACGAGGACGGACGTATACCCGAAACGCCCTACATCCAGTTTGTCATGGGCGTTAAAAACGCCATGCCAGCCGAAAAGGACGTCTTCGACTATTACGTCAAAACGGTTGAACGCCTCCTGCCTGGTGCCGACTGGTGCGCTGCCGGTATTGGGCGCAATCAGATCGTCGTCAACGAATGGTCTGTTGCGGCTGGCGGGCATGCGCGTGCCGGTCTCGAGGACAATGTCCGTCTGGACAAAGAAACGCTTGCGCCGTCGAACGCCGCATTGATCTCGCGGGTCGTCGAGCTTTGCGAGAAATATGAACGACCGGTTGCAACCAGTAGCCAGGCGCGGGAAATGCTGGGGCTAAGACCAGCCGCTTGAAATACCGATCGGCCAACCACGGATCGACACCGCCTCAGGAAGGCAGGAACCCGATGACGGCTTCGATCTCGGCATCGCGTATCTCGTGACCGCCCTCGTGCCACAAGGAGCCGATCTTGGCGCCCTGCTCGTTGAGAAATGCTTCCAGCTTTTCCGTCAACGGTGCGGGAC
>JAHEHW010000326.1 GCA_024639745.1 Salaquimonas sp.
GCCATGAGATTTCGTCTGCCGAACTTGAAGCCTGGCAGGCTCGCAAGGCCAGTTTCGAAAAGTGCGGTCTTTGCGATGGCGGACAGCCGTTTCCGGCCGATCTGCCAAGAAATTGAACGATTGTGAATCGTAGATCACTTGCAATCGGAGCGTGATTGCCCACAATCTTGCAGTGAACGGTATATCGAGATTTTTCTCAGGATTTTCTGCTATGCGGCGCGTTGCCAAAGGGCTTTTGCTTCTGCTGCTCATTTTTCTCGTGCCGGCGGCAGCGTCAATGGTCTGGTGGCTTACGGTCGACCGGCCCGGGTCTTGGCATGAGGCCAATTGGGGAAGTTCCGGAGTACTGCCGCCTGCGGCCAGTTTCAGTGGCGCGGTCGTCCACATAATGGCAGCGCGCACCGGCGGGATGAAGGGCGCACTTTCTCAGCATACCTGGATCGTAACGAAGCGGGCGGACGAGGACCGCTATACCCGTTACGATAAAGTCGGTTGGGGAAGGCCCGTCCGCGTAAATGCGTATGCTGCCGACGCTTATTGGTATTCCAACCCACCCTATGCGGTTCATATGGTTGAGGGAGATCGGGCGGAAGCGTTGGTTGCGGAAATCGAAAAAGCGGTTCGCAATTACCCTCATTCGGGGGTCGGCGCATATCATCTCTGGCCGGGTCCGAATTCCAACTCGTTCGTGGCGCATGTGCTTCGGGAAGTGCCGGATATCGGCGCCAGCCTGCCGCCAAATGCGGTTGGCCGCGATTATCTCGCCGGCGGTCGTTGGTGGTACTATTCCTCCAGAGGCTGGAACGTCACCTTCAGCGCCGGTGGGTTGTTCGGAATATCCGCCGGTGAATTGTCTGGGATCGAAGTCAATTTTCTTGGCCTTGTAGCGGGTTTTGATTTTCGCGATCCGGCGCTCAAAGTTCCAGGCTTCGGACGAATTCCCCTGATGCCTTGATGAGGTGACGGCATTCGGGGTTTTGCTCCGGCGTGTCCTTGCCTTTCCCATTCATCGTTGTATGTGAGCCCGTGACAACAATGAGGAGAATGGGGTTCGCATGAAATACAATCCGCTCGGCCGGTCAGGCATACAGGTTTCCGAAATCTGTCTTGGCACCATGACTTGGGGCTCGCAGAACAGTGAGGCGGAAGCCCATGAGCAGCTCGATTATGCGGTCGGCGAGGGCGTCAATTTCTTTGATACCGCGGAGATGTATCCGACGACGCCGCGCAAAGCCGAAACGAATGGAAGGACAGAGGAATTTCTCGGTTCCTGGCTCAAAGGCCGCTCGGACCGGGATAAGCTTATCGTGGCCACCAAGGTTACCGGTCAGGGGGTGAGCGATCTGCGCGGTGGCGTGAAGGTCGATTCTGGGCAGATTCGCGTCGCGATAGAAGGCAGCCTGCAGCGTCTGAAGACCGATTGCATAGACCTCTATCAACTGCATTGGCCTAACCGTGGTTCCTATCACTTCCGCAAGTACTGGCACTACGACCCGACGAGCCAGGATCCGGGCGATATCGATGCCGAGATTACCGATATCCTTGGGGAGGTTCAGCGTTTGCAGGGCGAAGGAAAGCTTCGCGAGTTTGGTCTTTCCAATGAAAGCGCCTGGGGAACCATGAAGTTCCTGCAGGTGGCGGAAAAGCAGGGCCTCCCGAGGGTCGTGTCGATGCAGAACGAATACTCGCTACTTTGCCGTATCTACGATCTGGACATGGCGGAAGTCAGCGTCAGGGAGGATGTCGGACTGTTGGCCTATTCGCCGCTGGCTGCGGGTGCGCTTTCCGGGAAATATCGCGACGGTCAGTTGCCCGAAGGTTCGCGCAAGTCCATGCAGGATACGTTGAACGGTCGTTTTACTAAACATGCACAGGCAGCTATCGATCGGTACGCCGAGATTGCCGGCGATTATGGATTGGATTTGACACAATTGTCGCTGGCGTTTTGTCTGACACGTTCCTTCATGACCAGCGTCATCATCGGGGCCACTTCGATGGAGCAGTTGCGGACGAATATAGGAGCCAGTGAAGTTACGCTCAGCGACGATGTTCTGGGTGCGATTCAGTCGGTTTACCAGGACCTGCCGTTGCCGATGTGAGTACCGCTAGGCTGTGTCGATCAGAAGGGTTACCCAATGGGCGATTCTGTTTCTCCTACACGCTATAAAACGGGCTAGTGGATCGACTTGATGTAAATTTTAGCGATCGGTTTAAAGGTCCACCAAGTGGATTGGGTTGTGAATTCTGCCCAAACAGAAGGAAATTGGTAACCATGCCGGCCGCTGGCCTCGCGAACAGAATCAGAAAGTTCCTGTGTTGCCACTCGGGGAACTTTGCCGGCCTCATGGCGGTAGCGTCGCTGCCGCTGATGGGATCGATCGGCGTTACCGGAGCAGGGTCCATTACAACCCGTGAAAAGCTGGATGAGCAGACCCTCCAGATCTTTACCAATGCGAAAAATGCCGATGTCCTGATCTTCGTTTTCGGCTACGGCGTTGCCAGCGGATCGGATGCTGAAAGTCTGCTGAAAAATTGTTCCGGCCGGTTCGAGCGGCACGACTACTATTTCAGCCTTTCGGATGAGGGTTCGCTTGATGCGGCTTTCAGCAATATCCGCGATCAACTGACCGATCTCAGGCTATTTGGCTGAAACCCAAATCTTCAATCAATGCTGATGTTCTTCCGCGGTTGCCTCGACGAGCGCTCGGTTGAAATAGCGAAGCCCGTTGGTCTGATATGCCCAGGCGATGATTCTGGTTTCGTCACGCTCATTCACCACGGGCAGTTTTTCGTGACCGCCGGTATCAAAAGTGCGCAACGCGTATTCAAGCGTCCATGACGGTTTCAGGAAGGGCGCCCCGGTGCTTTCGTCATATTCGGGTTGTGCTTCATCCCCTTCGATCGGGGTCATGAAATCGCGGACCCGGCGCTGGCGAAGAAGATAGCGTTGCGGCCCGTCATGGACGAAGAGGCCCCGCATCTCCAACTGCCAGCGGAAATAGGAATGTCCATGGATCGCCTGGGCGATACCGTTGGAAATTGAGACCGTCAGCAGAAGCCCGATCGAGAGCGCATAACCGCCGGTCAGTTCGAAGACCATCACTGTTGTTGAAATCGG
>JAHEHW010000327.1 GCA_024639745.1 Salaquimonas sp.
GCACCGTTGGCTCGGGCATATTGATGATTGTCTTGGCTTTGACGACCGATGATTCGAGTACCGCGATCAGGGCGCTGGCCGGCATCCTATTTTTTATTATGACCGCACCGATCGCTGCTCACTTGCTCGCCCGCGCAGCTTATAAAGTAGGTTACAAGTTATGGTCGGGTTCTGTCGTAGACGAAATGAATAAGCCTGTAACCAATGATTCGGCAGACGCGAAATAGGTGCCGATTTCATCAATCGAAATTTGCGTCAGCTTTAGCGATAATTTTAAACTCTGGCATGGGGCAGGGTAGAAAATGTTTACCTATCATGACCACCGCAGTCGGCCAAGCTGATAGGTAGAACCGCGTTCTATGCACTTGTTTGCCCTTACGCCTTGCCCCGGGTAGCTTCTACGTTCCTGTAATAAATTGGCGCGCTGATGATTATCGTCCGGCGGTCCGATAAGCACTGCTGCTTTAGGCAGCTTGCAGGTTTTGTTTCGCTATTTCCTTAATACGACCGACCATCGCTCGCAAACCGTTCGAGCGCTGCGGCGTGATATGTTCCGACAATTGCAGCTCTCCGAAATAGGCTTGCTCATCCGTCTCTAGGATCTCGCTTGCCTTTCGGTCCGAGAATATTGCCATGGTTACCGCAATTAAACCGCGAACGATATGCGCATCTGACGTGCCGATGAAATGAATCTTCGGATCCGCAGACCCCGCTTCCGGTTCGGCGGTGATCCATACCTGGCTTACGCAACCCTGAACCTTGTTGGCAGCCGATTGCTGCGCCTCAGGAAATGGCTCGAGATCATTACCCAGTTCAATGAGGTACTTGTAGCGGTCTTCCCAGTCGTCCAAAAACTCGAAATTCTCGACTATTTCCTGGATTTCCATAGCTCCGCCTTTCACGTTCACTGCAGCGGATATATGCAATGGAACGCAAATTCAACCGGGCGAATTCTCAAGCCTGGCCTTTTCCGGCGCGACCGCTCCGGTCACCGCCTGGTCCAGCTCAGGCGCTGCGGTTCCGTTTTCTGCTTGAACTGTTCGCTCGGCTGGGGAAAAACGCTCGTCGAGGAAGGTATAAACGACTCTTGCGCCTTCACGCGCCTTCAAGCCCATCTGTGAAACGAGGATGGATCCGGTAGCGCAGGTCTCCTCATTACGGGTGCAGAACGCCACAAGGTCGGTGACGACGCTACGGGCAATTCCAAAAGTCTCTGCCGCGCCGACCTGCTTTTCGCCTGGTCCTAGATCGGACTGGCGCAATGGAATGACGGCAATGACCAATGCCAGCCAAAACGCTAATCTGAATAGAAAAAACATAGTTCCACCTTTTCCCGCCAACCTGACTAGCAGAGCTGTTTTAAACTCAGGTTCACCTGAGCGCAGGAATTTGAATAAAATTCTACCTTTTGCAGAGGAGCCGTATTTCGCTATCACAACGTCGATAGCAATGGGTCTTCTGGCCTGCAGCAGGTTTTGACCGAGGGTGATTTCGTCCGGCAGACATTGGTAATCATCCGTTTACCATAATTCCCGGAATTGCTTGCTTCTAAGGCGTTTTAGAGAGGTCAAACCGCAATTGCCGAACATGCTTAGGGTTCCATTAAATCTGCTATGTGACGCTGCCTTCGAAACAAGATTGCTTGGATCGGATGATCGAACTTGGCTTACTACCCTTCAAAACGGCTCAACGCGCCCTGTAAATACTCTGCAGATAGGGATCTGCGCGCATTGGTCCGCGATCTTGAGCGCGCGGCGCAACTGAGCGCGGGAACTTCGGGGCAGTCCCTTGTCGCTCCTTATTCCATCCATGACGACCTCGGAACGCTGCTATATGCCTGCCCGAACGCTCTGGCAATGCTTGGCTTGGAAGAGTTTGCGAGCACCGATGCATTCCTCGATCTGGTCCATGTGCAGGACAAGGTTCTGATTGGTCATTTCCTGAAGGCCCACGATCAGTTGAGTTTCAGCGGGAAGGGCGCGTCATTTGCGGAATTCCGGCCGGTCAGTTCCAACGCCAACAAGAAACGGTTGCCAGGAGCGGCTGACTGGATCGAATTGACGAAGAAACGCATGTCCACATCCGGTGGCCGGCGCGAATATACCGTCGTTGCATATCGCGACATATCACGCCGCAAGGCACAGGAAAGCGAACTTGTCGCGCTGCGCGATGCAGCGGAAATGGCGAGCGTGGCCAAGAGTCGTTTCCTCGCCAATATGTCACACGAATTGCGGACGCCGCTGAACGCGATTCTCGGATTTTCGGAATTGCTGAAATCACCGCTGAAAGAGGCATTGCCCGCAGAAAAGCGGACCGAATATGTTGGCCTGATCCATGACTCCGCAACGCATCTCTACAGCTTTCTGAACGACATTCTTGATATGTCGAAGATTGAGACAGGGAAGTACGAAATATTTCCACAGAACTTCAATCTGGCTGACTGTGTGCGAAACACGGTTGCGATCATGCAGGGTCAGGCGCAACCGAGCGAGATCCGTCTTGAATGCACCGGACTGGACGAACTCCCGGAAGTCATCGCCGATAAACGGGCCGTCCGCCAAATCCTTATCAACCTGATCTCCAATGCGATCAAATTCTCGGACCGGGCCGGTATTGTCCGCGTGATGGCCGAACGACGGGCCCGGACCGTCCGACTGCTGATCCGGGACGATGGGATCGGCATGTCGCCTGAACATCTACAAAGTCTCGGCAAACCATTCTTTCAGGCGGACAGCAAATATGATCGCAAATACGAGGGCACTGGTCTCGGTCTCTCGGTCGTCAAAGGTCTGGTGGATCTGCATGGCGGCTCTCTGGAATTCAAGAGTGAGCGCAATGTTGGTACGACCGTTATGGTGACACTGCCAATTTATGGGCGATCTGGCCGCAGTGTCCCGTCAACCGAACAGATCGAACGGGTGCAAGCGCAATCACAAAAGACGGCCGAAGAAAGCACCAAGCTTGAAACGCATCTCAGGATCGTTGGGATCTAAGTCGAGGAAATTAGGCATGATACGGTACCTCTCTGACTCGCTATTCGAATTTCTTCAGGATAACCCTTCAGTAGCCGCGGGAAGCTGCACCTTCGCTGTCGCATTCGCC
>JAHEHW010000031.1 GCA_024639745.1 Salaquimonas sp.
CTGCCTCCTGGGCGACCGACCCGGGAAGACCTCCGGCGATCGCAGAGCCAACAGCCGACATATCAGAACCTTGAGAAAGCGATACCGCGCCGACCGGGCGTCCGAACAGGTTCTTCTTCGTCTGAATCAGCCTCAGACCGGTTTTTTCACCGTAGCGCTCTTTCAGGACCGAACTCATATGGCCAAAGCTGTCGACCAGGCCTTTCTCCCGAGCAGGGCGCCCGGTCCAGAACAATCCCGAGAAGATATCCGGATCATCTGCCAGTTTTCCGTCCCGCCGCTCTTTCACCATGTCGATGAAGATTCCGTGAATGTCGGATTGCAGCGATTTCAGGTGATCGATATCCGCCTTCTTTTCAGGCTTGAAAGGGTCCAGCATAACCTTGTTCTTGCCAGCGGTATAAACGCGACGCTCGACACCGAGCTTGCCGATCGCTTCGACGAAACCGAACGAGGCGGCGACGACGCCGATCGAACCAAGGATCGAGGTCTCGTCTGCAATGATTTCATCGCCAGCAAGGGCGATCATGTACCCGCCGGACGCTGCGACATCCTCGACGAAGACAAGAACCCGTTTCTTTTTCTCCTCCGCCAGTTCCCGAATGCGGGAATAGATCAAACGCGACTGAACCGGCGATCCACCCGGAGAGTTGACGGAAATAGCGACGACCGGCGCGTCCTTCATTTCGAAAGCGCGCTGCAGGGGACCGGCAACACTGGCAAGCGACAAGGATGGCCTGAACGGCGCCCCCCCCGCCATGATTGCGCCGTGCATCTTCACTACCGGGATTATGACATCGGTTTTTCGAAGCTTCGCTGGCAACAGCCGGGACAGTCTCATCACGCATCCAATCGTTGTTAATTCAATTCAAGATCGCAGATGGCCTGCGGCAAGCGAATTTGCAAGCCCATTGGCGATTATGCGGCTATCGAATTAGGAAGCGAAAGAGACGCGCTCCAGACCGTTCATAAGTCCTTCGGCAAGCGCGGTGGGCTTGCCATCGTCGTCATGCGTCACGATGCCCGGCATGATCGTGAGTGGTGCACGCGAGCCCTTTCTCATATTGACCAGCACTCGTTTGGCGGGCTCGTCTGCTCTGCCGTGCACCGGCACAATAGACAGGCCACCAAATCTTCCCTGACAACAGGCATTGATCTCGCCGATCTTTTCGCTCCGGTAGATCATGGTCAAGGTTCCCGAAGGCTTCAAAATGGCGACAGCCGTACGCATCCAGGAGTCGAGGCCGAAGAGACCCATCATGTGCGCCTCAGCCTTCATCATATCGGGCGACGCCCTTTGGGCATCGTGATTGTAAGGCGGGTTCATGATCGCGTGGTCAAAGCTTTCGGATTTGAGGCCACAAGCTTCACGTTTCTCACCGGTGAAGGTGATATCCGCTTCGAGCACGCGCACCCGGCCGGCAAAACGAAGATTGCTGCGGAGTTGCAGCGTCTTTCTGGCCAGTTCGGCCATGACCGGATTCTTCTCGATCAACACGGCGCGCAATTGTGGATTCATGTTCAGGGCAGCCAGCGCGGCCACACCAGAACCGGCGCCCATATCAGCGAGCAAGCCGGAAGCATCGGCGGGAAGACTTGCGGCTATGAGTAACGCATCGGATCCGGCGCGATGACCCGAACCGACAGGCTGCAATGCCGTAAATTCACCGCGGTGAAAAGCGTCTTCGCTCGTTTTCACCGGGTTTGCGGTATTCGGCTGGTCAGCAATTTCAGTTCCGACTGTCATTGTCTTTCAAATATCTTTCCATCCCGGCAGCCCTGATCAGGTAACGTGCCGCGTTTTCCTGATCTTCGACTACCATTATCCGCCTTGGCAACACGCCTAATGACCCTTCAAGCACGCTCATATGCTGGTCGAGCACCATGTGGTCGATTTCACGGTCGCGGAACAAGGCCTCGATGAACGAAATCGCGACAGCGTCATTGGTTCTTATCAACTCGATCAATGCTTTCCTCTACTTGTCAAAATAATCGGCTTTGCAGAAGCACAAGGCAAATCAAAGTTCACAGTCCTGGATAACGTTCAAGTTATCCGCAATTGAAGTCGCGTGCATCCGCTTTATTCCATAGTAAATGTTGTTGCCGGCTTTTGGCGTGCTTGCATTGCGATCGTTTGCAGGATACGCGCAGATAGGCCAATTTTTCGCCTGTTCCCGAAGCCGCCCGTGCCATCGTAGCGGGGACTGAGAGAAAAAAGTTTTTGGAGAGTGTTCTCAAGATGTCTGGCGTTATAATTCCGATTCAAGGAACCCAGAGCAACTCGGGCAAGACGCCAAGCGTCGAGCCGTTGATGAACTTGGTTCAAAGCGACATGGAGCGGGTAAACCACCTCGTCCTGTCAAAATGCGGTTCCCAGGTTGAGATGATCCCGGAGGTGGCGCGTCATCTCATCGATAGCGGTGGCAAACGGCTCAGGCCAATGCTGACGCTTGCTGCCGCCCAGATGTGCGGCTATCGCGGCGATCACCACGTAACGCTCGCAGCAAGCGTCGAATTCATGCATACGGCGACTCTGCTGCACGACGACGTCGTCGATGAAAGCGACCTGCGCCGGGGCAAACTAGCGGCGCGTATGCTTTGGGGAAATCAGGCGAGTGTTCTGGTCGGCGATTTTCTACTCGGCCAGGCCTTCCGGATGATGGTAGAATCGGGGTCGATGAAGGCGCTTGAATGTCTATCTCATGCCTCAACGGTCATCGCCGAAGGCGAAGTGCTACAATTGGGCACAGCCAAGAACCTCGAGACAACCCAGGACGAGTATATCGAAGTCGTTCGCGCAAAGACCGCCGCGCTTTTCGCCGCAGCCGCGGAAGTCGGTCCGATCCTTGCCGGTTCCAATCGTTCCATGCTCTCGGCTTTCCGCTCTTATGGCAACAATCTTGGGCTGGCATTTCAGCTGATCGATGACGCGCTCGACTATGGCGGGAAGGCAGCCACTTTGGGCAAAAATGTCGGCGATGATTTCCGCGAGGGAAAAGTCACGCTACCTGTGCTGCTTTGCTATCGCAGAGGCGGCGAGAAGGAGCGTGAGTTCTGGCGCGAGGCGATCGAACAGGGTGAGAATGACGACACTCGCCTTGAAGAAGCCATGCGGCTGATGCACGAAAAAGACGCACTTGCGGACACGCTGGAGCGCGCGCGACAATATTGCGATTTGGCAAAAGACGCCCTGGCGACCATAGAGGACAGCCCTCAAAAAGAGGCGCTTCTTGAGGTGCTCGATTACAGTCTGTTGCGGGCGCACTAGCCGCAATAGGTCAGATTTCAAAGAGGGACCATTATTGAGATGTCATTGACGAGTCGTATTAGAATCATGGCGCTTTCCTCGGCGATGGGCATTGCTATCGCAGCGAGTGCTCATGGGGCCGGCTATCTGAGCGATCTGGGCTTGATGACCGGGGCGGAAAAGACGATCGATGTAAGCGACGAGCTCCCCTCGCTGTCCGGCAGCTTCCTTGCCGCACAGATCGCAACTGCCAATGGTGACGATGCGGCGGCAATCGAGAACTACCGCCGTGCCATCAAGCTGGACCCGGACAATGTGGGATTGAAGCAGGCGCTATTCGCAGGGCTGACAGGCGACGGGCAAATAGCCGAGGCGATCGAGCTGTTGCAGGATATCCCGCCCGAATTTCAAAATCAGAATATCAACCATGCAGTCGTTGCCGCCAACGCGCTGAAACAGAAGTCATGGTCGCAGGCGGTCTCACGTCTAAAGAAAGTCGCCGGGACTGACCTCGACAATATGCTTGCTCAACTCGTGGTCGCCTGGGCACAGTTAGGTGCGCGTGACATGGAAAAGGCCATCGCCGGGGCGAGCCAGATTGACGGGCCCGACTGGATGCGTATGATCAAGGAATATCATACCGGTCTAGTCTTGGCAGCGTCCGGCAAGGATAGCGAGGCCGTGACGGCTCTCGAAATTGCCGTTTCCTATCGCTCGGTCGCTGGCGCTTTGACGGAAACCTATATGCGCGCGATGCAGGCCCTTGCCATTTCCTATGCACGGCTTGGCAATCTTGAGAAAGCCAATTCCGTTCTCGACGAGGGGCTGGCCCTGATTTCCCGCCATCCGGCTCTGCTCGCGCTCGAGGCTTCAATCGCTAATGGCGACAAGCCTGCCCTGCTTCTGAAGACGGCGCAGCAGGGCGCGGCGGAAGTCTTCTACAATGTCGGTTCAGCCATCAGCCGCCAGGGTCGCTCACCCTTCGCTCAAAGCCATCTTCAACTCGCGCATTTCCTGGCGCCGCAATCAGATGTTGTCCAATTCGCGCTGGGCAATGTTTATCAGGATCAGGAAAAATACCTGCGCGCGAACGATCTTTACACCAAGGTCGCCGATACTTCGCCCTATTTCCGATCCGCGCAGCTCGAATATGCTATCAATCTCGACCGGCTGGATCAGTTTCCGACTTCGGAAGCGGTGCTTTCCGATCTGATTGCTGGTGACCCGGATGACCTGATCGCGGTTCTGACGCTGGGCGGTCTTTACGCCTCCAAGAAATCTTTCGACAAAGCCGTGTCGGTCTACGATGCCGCGATCAGCCGTATCAGCAATCCTGAGCGGCTGCACTGGAATATCTTTTATCGGCGGGGCATAGCGCATGAGCGCCTGGGCGAATGGCCCGATGCCGAAGCGGATTTCAAACAGGCGCTGGAACTTTATCCCGAACAGCCGGATGTGCTGAATTACCTGGGTTATTCCTGGATCGACCAGGGAATCAATCTGGAAGAAGGGCTTGGCATGATCCGCAAGGCGGTTGAGCTGAAACCCAATTCGGGCTTCATCATCGACAGTCTTGGCTGGGCCTATTACCAGTTGGGCCGTTATGAAGATGCCGTTGTCGAACTGGAAACTGCGCTTGAAAAAATGCCGTCCGATCCGGTAATAATAGATCATCTCGGCGATGCCTATTGGAAAACGGGCAGAAAACTCGAAGCGGTTTACCAGTGGCGGCACGCTATCTCGAGCAATCCGACTGAGGAAGATGCAGCGAAAATTCAGGAAAAAATTCGCCACGGCCTGATCAATTAGCATTTTCGGCAGGCAAGCGCATGGTTACCTGGCATTGCAATGCCCCGGCCAAGATCAACTTGGCACTTCACGTAACCGGGCAGCGAAAAGACGGCTATCATGAGCTTGAAACCCTCGTGGCGTTTACTGGGCTTTGTGACCGTATCTCGGTTACCGCATCGCTGGGAGACAGCGCTCCGAACAAGATCGACTTGAAAACCTCTGGTCCTTTTGCTGCCGGCCTTCCGGCAGCAGAGAATAACCTAACGGTTCAGGCCGTGAAAAGGCTGACGGAGCGGACCGGCTCCCGGCTCCACGGGCAGCAGGTTACGATCCGTCTGGAGAAAAACCTTCCGCCAGCAAGCGGTATCGGCGGCGGCTCATCGGACGCGGCAGCAGCGTTGATCGCATATTCGAAACTTGCCGGGATATCCGGGCGCGAGGAGATAGAGGCTTGCGCAGCATCGCTTGGCGCCGATGTGCCAATGTGCATCGTTGCGCGGCCGCTTATCGCCAAGGGCATTGGCGATCAAATCTCGCCTTTCCCAGACTTTCCGGAAATCGCTCTTTTGCTCGTCAATCCGCTCGTCGAGATTTCGACCCCGGACGTTTTCAAGGCGCTGAGACGGCGGGATAATCCGGGCTTTCCGCAGATTGGATCGAAGATTGTGGAAGTCTTGCCCGACTTGCGAAACGACCTCGAGGCGGCTGCCAAAGACCTTGTTCCGGCAATCGGCGAGGCCATCGAAGCGTTGAAGGCAAGTGGTGCGCCTCGGCTCGTGAGAATGAGCGGCTCAGGTGCAACCTGTTTCGGCCTGTATGGTACGCTGCAAGCGGCACAGACGGCAGCCTTGCAAATTGCCAGCCGCCGGCCAAACTGGTGGGTGCAGGCCAGCAGAACGGTTTCAGCGCCAGCGGATTACATGGAGAGAGCATGGCAAGAATAGACCAAAGCCGCCCTTTCATTCCGGTCGGGATCGCGGTGTTGACGGTGTCCGATACACGGAGCATTGAGGAAGACAAGTCTGGCAAAACGCTCGTCGACCGTCTCGAAAAAGCCGGGCATCGCCTAGTTGAGCGGGCCATTGTCAGGGATGAGATTGATGCGATCCAACAAACCGTAAGGGCATGGTGCGAACGCAAGGATATCGATGTCGTGCTGACAACCGGCGGCACCGGCTTTACCGGCCGCGATGTGACACCGGAGGCACTGGAGCCCATTTTCGAGAAACAAATGGACGGCTTTTCCATCCTTTTTCACAGGCTGAGCTACGGCAAGATCGGGACTTCCACCATTCAATCGAGGGCAACCGGCGGCGTCTTGAACGCAACCTATGTGTTTTGCCTGCCGGGCTCGCCCGGCGCCTGCAAAGATGCCTGGGACGGCATTCTGGAGGCACAGTTGGACTACAGGCACATGCCGTGCAATTTCGTCGAGATCATGCCGCGCCTGGACGAGCATCTGAGGCGCACGAAGAGCTGAAGGCCCAGAGCCGGAAACTTCATTCCCGGCAGAACCGCTCCCCCTAGGCCTGGAGGCAGACTAGGGCGATTTCACTTGCGGATGCTAATTTGTACTTGTTTTGTTCTCCTCTTTATAATAGGAATATGTTCTCACACAAAATCGGAATCGATTGGGGCAATCCTCGTTCAAGGCCGGCAGGGAGCACATCATGGGCGCGCAGCAAAAAACAAGTGAAGCAAATCTGAATCCCGCCTCTCATCTTACCCACGGCCGGTTCATGGCAGAGGCGCGGATTACGGGTGACAAGGCGCGGATCAGCGATGACCGGCGCCGCGGTCGCGGCGCTGGTATCAATCCTGCCGGACGTTTCGAACCGATCAGCCGGCACGTATTTGACGATGGATGGCAAACGATTGACGAATTGCCGCCATTCAAGACCGAGGTCCAGGCGGAGCGCCCGCGCAAGGTAATCACGCGTAATGATTCGCCGGACATTTCCTTCGATCGTTCGATCAATCCCTATCGGGGATGCGAACACGGCTGCATATACTGTTTTGCCAGGCCGAGCCACGCCTATATGGGGCTTTCAGCCGGGCTGGATTTCGAATCCAGACTGTTTGCGAAAAAGGGCGTGGCGGCGATCCTAGAAAAGGAATTCTCATCAAAAGGGTACGAACCAAAAACGATTGCGATCGGGACCAATACCGACCCCTATCAACCGATAGAGCGCGAACAGCGCGTTATGAGGGAGATTCTCGAAGTTCTGGAAAAGGCCAACCACCCGGTCGCCATCGTGACCAAATCGTCTCTCGTCACACGTGACATCGACATCCTTTCACGGATGGCCGAAAAAGGGCTTGCCAAGGTGGCGCTGTCGATCACCACGCTTGACCGCCGTCTTGCAAGGGCGATGGAGCCGAGAGCCTCCACACCGGGGCTCAGACTGAAAGCCGTGAGCGATCTTGCGGATGCGGGTATCCCCGTTTCGGTCATGGTTGCGCCGGTCGTTCCGGCACTCAACGATCACGAAGTGGAACGCATCCTCGATTCTGCAGCCGGCGCGGGTGCCACAGAGGCGGGCTACATTCTGTTGCGCCTGCCGCTTGAGGTCAGCCCGCTATTTCGCGATTGGCTGCTGCAGCATTATCCAGACCGCTACCGTCATGTCATGAATGTGCTGCGATCGATGCGGGGCGGCAAGGACTACGATGCAGAATGGGGCAAGCGCATGCAGGGTCAGGGTCCCTACGCAATCCAGATTGGACGGCGTTTTGAACTTGCCTGCAAACGATTCGGTCTCAATACGAGTCGCCTCAAGCTGCGGACAGATCTGTTTTCGCCGCCCCTTATGGCGGAGGAACAACTGACGCTGTTTTAGGCCTCAGAGTCTTGTGTTCGCCGGGCCGCATCCGGCGTTCGCCCGTGGCCGGTCCGCCACAATTTCCCCAGTGGGAAACCGGTATGCGGGTTTTCAGGGAATCGGTGTTCAGGTATGGCTTTTGCCATGTTCCCAATACCCGGCACCGATTCTCTTTCCCTTTTCGACAGCGCGCCCGGCGCGCCGGATTTCGCGCTCGAAGATTTCCTGCTTTCGAAGCATGGGCCGCATATAGCCGGTGTCGATGAAGCGGGAAGAGGCCCATTGGCCGGCCCCGTCGTGGCGGCGGCCGTCATTCTTGATCCGTCATCGCTGCCGGATGGGCTCAACGACAGCAAACTGCTTTCGGAGGAGCGTAGGACGGTTCTATTCAATGATATTTTGACGCAGGCAGTGAGCGTATCCTGGATGGCGGTAGGGCCGAGCCGCATCGACGGGATCAATATTCTTCAGGCGAGTCTCGAGGCGATGGCCGGCGCGGTTGCCTGTCTGCGAATCCGACCCGGCTATGCACTATTCGATGGGCGGGATGTTCCCCTGCCCTGCCGGGAATATGGACAGGCGCTGATCAAGGGAGATGGCCGATCGCTTTCGATTGCAGCTGCATCCATCGTCGCCAAGGTGGTTCGCGACCGGATCATGATCCAGGCCTGCGGACATTATCCCGTTTACGGGTTCTCCAGCCATAAAGGATACGGGTCCGCGCGCCATCGGGCCGCTATCGCGGAGCACGGCCCCTGTCCCCTTCACCGCATGAGTTTCGCGCCGCTTCGCGAGACTTGAACCGGGACTATCCGAAACATCTCCCCCGAAAACAAAAACGCGGCCCGAAAGCCGTGTCATGTCATTTGCATTGGGTACCAGATGTCAGCCCAGTTTCGCCTTGACCTGGGCGATGCTGTCCTTGATGAGCTTGTCGGCGACTTCGCCAGAGGCCTTGTCGTCGATCACCTTAGAGGCCGCATTGACGGCAATATCGACTGCAGCAGAACGGACCTCGGCAACAGCTTCGGACTGTGCCTGCTTGATCTTCTGCTCAGCAAGCGCGTTGCGCCGCTTTACGAACTCTTCCGTCTTCTCGCGGGCTTCTTTCTCGATCGCCTGAGCTTCACGTTTGGCAGAGGCGATAATATCTTCCGCCTCTTTCTCAGCTTCCTTGCGCTTGCGCTGATACTCGGCCAGCATTTCCTGCGCTTCCTCGCGCAGGCGACGGGCCTCATCCAGATCCTGCTTGATCTTGTCAGCGCGTTCGTCGAGCGATGAGCCGACCTTGCTGTGGACGTTGAGATATATCAGCAGCCCAATGAAGAGAACCAGTGCAACGAGGGCCCAAAATGTAGCGTCCATTGAAAGCTCTCCTGCTGGTTATCGTGACGAGGCCGAAATGGCCTTGCCAATTTCCGCCTTGGTGACCGATCCGCCAATCAGTTCCTTGACAATTGCCGATGCCGTATCGCTGGCGATGGTATCTACTTGGGCAAGCGCCTTTTTCTTGATCTCGGCGATCTGCTTTTCCGACTCGGCGATTTTCTCATCGAGTTCGGCTTCAACCTTGCTGCGCTCGGCGTCGGCTTTCGCCTTGGCCTCGTCGCGAGCCTCGCGGGCGATGTCGTGAGCGCTTTTCCGCGCCTCGGCGAGTTCCTGCTCGTAGGCGGCCTCTGCCGCATCCGCCTCTTCCTTGAGCCGCTGCGCAGCATCAAGATCGCGCGAAATTCTGTCGCGACGCACCTCAAGGATACTCGAGATACGAGGGATTACCATTTTGGACATCAACCAATAGAAAATGCCGAAGGTAATCGCCAGCCAGAAGATCTGCGACGCGAAGGACGAGGAGTCAAACGGCGGAAATGCGCCCGAACCGCCGTGGGCGGCTTCCTCGGTGGCGGCCAAAGCCTTGGTAACAAACATGGTCCGGTCCCGGAGCTGGTTGGCTTACAATATAAACGGTGGTTTCCGCCGCGTTAAACGGCGGAGGCGTTCCGTTATCGAAACCGTCGATTAGACGGCGAAGAGCAGCAGCAGCGCAACGAGAAGCGAGAAAATGCCAAGTGCTTCCGTCACGGCGAAGCCGAAGATCAGACGGCCAAACTGACCATCTGCTGCAGACGGATTGCGCAGCGCGCCTGCGAGGTAGTTGCCGA
>JAHEHW010000032.1 GCA_024639745.1 Salaquimonas sp.
TGTTCTACCCACTCCGGCTGGGCTTCTCGGAGCGCCAGCGTTTGCAGCGGATTGACTATCAACAGATCAAGTGTGTTGTTAATGGCAGTCCGGTTGTTCAAGCTGTAAATTACCGTGCCTTGCTCGTCGAATACTGAGGCTGACCAGAACGTATTGGTCTGCGGTCCCGCCATTTTCAGACTGCTCTCGTCGAGATTGAAGCGGCATACGCCATAATTGAAAAACGGATCGACTTCCGCGATTGCCGGATCGGTTTCGGATTTGTCCAGCCGGACGAAGCGGTATGGATCGGTCCGGCTAGACAAGAAGCCCCAAGCGTCGCGGGTACTGTATTTCGGCACAAGCAGAATGATCGCGACATGAATGATGCCTGCAAGCACGCATCCGGCAACGGCAATATAGACAAGCCGCCAGGTCATGACGCGCACCCCTGCTGAACGATACGGGGCATCCGGGGAGCGACACTGCGCGAAGAACTGGAAACCGGCGTGTCGTAAGCCCTCAGCACGATATAGAAACGTCCGCTGCCGCCAACCGAAAGCCAATTCCCAGATTTTGGCGTCGCGCTTATGTGAATGCGGAAGGAGCCGTCGGCAAATCGTACCAACTCGCCTGAATGGATCGCTGCAATGCCGCCATCGCGGCTGCGGACGATCTCGCCGCCGGGCTGATAAAGCGCCAGCGTCCACAATTTTGCCGGGGGCGTCAGGCCGGAAATACGGTAGTCGCAAGAAAGATCGAGAGGTAGGTCTTGGGAATCGCTGTTGGCTTCGAAAGCGAGACCTTCCGTCGCTCCCAGCGGAATCGTTCCTTCCCGCGCAACCATCGCCATCGTGTAGGGATCAGCTTCCGACCCGCCGGCAAACGGCCATGCGGTCCACGGACCGGACTCGATGCCGCCGATGCCATGATGGTTCCTGATAAGATACCAGGCGCTGGTTGCGCCAAGCGTCAGGCCAATCACCACTATGGCAAGAATGCTGATGATCGTTCGCAATTCTCCGACCCTTTTGTTAGATAATTACCGGGTCGTGGGAGCGGTTTGGGACAATTGTCCGGCCATTTCCTGCGATTGGGAAATCGGCGGCGCTTTATTCAGCCTGTCGCTCAGTTCCCGCAGCATGTTTTCTGCCTTTTCCGAAAGCACTTTCGGCCGCAGAGCCGGTTGAATTTCATTGTCGGCAATCTTCGCATCGGGCGAAGCCTCGTCCCGGCCGGGCAACGGATTGTCAATAAAGGGTACCGGTTTCAATTCGATGTTCTGGTGGGCATAGGTCATGAACTTATTCCAGGTCATCGCTGGCAAGTTGCCGCCGGTTAGGCGGCGGGTGGGTTTGTAATTGTCGTTACCCATCCACACGGCGGCGACATAGTTTCCGGTAAAGCCGACGAACCAGGCATCGCGATAGGAGTTCGTTGTCCCGGTTTTACCTGCGGCGCGAATTCCATCAAGTGCAGCTCTGCGGGCGGTACCCCATTCCGGAATTTGCGCCATCATCCGGTTCATGACACCAGCGGTTCGCTCGCTGACGACACGCACGGGAGGAGGGTCCTGCTTGCGGCGGTCATAGAGAATATCGCCCTGCTGATTGGTCAGCTGGGTGATCCCGTGGCTGTCCATCCGGTAGCCACCACGCATCAACGCGCCATAGCCTCTGGCCATTTCGAGTACCGTGAGTCCATTCGAGCCAAGAACCATTGCCGGAGACATGACCAATTCCGACTCCACGCCCATCCGGCGGGCTGTCTCGACAATCTTCTCGCCGCCGATCCCGCGCCGGCCGTCAGCGCCGACATAGAGCTTCACCGGAATCGTATTGATCGATTTGACGATCGCGGTCTGCAGGTCGATCCGCCCGCGATACCGGCCGGCATAGTTGCTGGGGCACCATCGCCGCCCCGCCGTTGTGATACAGATCGGTCCGTCGATGACCCGGCTGTTTTCGTCGAGATCGAGCTCTTCGACCGCAGTGGCGTAGACGAAAGGTTTGAACGAGGATCCGGGCTGGCGCCTGGAGCTGACAGCGCGGTTGAACTGGCTCTCGCCGTAATCGTTACCGCCGACCATGGCGCGAACGGCGCCATCGGGATCCATCACGACCATCGCGGCTTCGCTGACGCCTTTTTCCTTGCCGTACTGGCGCAGATGTGAGCGGATCGCCTCTTCAGCCGCCTTTTGCAGATCGACATCAATTGTTGTCTTTGCAAAGAAGGTCTTGTCCGGCATGCCACGTGCCAGCTCTTTCACTTCCTCGAAAGCCCAGTCGAGGAAATAGTTCGGCCCTTCTGAATCATTTCGCTCAACCGGTGTGGCCGGCTTTTTGCGCGCGGCGATGACCTGGCCCTCGGTCATGAACCCGGCCTGGACCATATTGGTGAGAACCTCGTTGGCCCGCGCGCGCGAATTCGGCAGGTTGATATGTGGCGCATATTTGCTCGGTGCCTTGTAAAGACCGGCAAGCATGGCCGCCTCAGCAAGAGTTAGGTCTTTAGGGTCCTTCTCGAAATAATATTCGGCAGCGGCGGAAACCCCGAAAGTGCCGCCCCCCATGTAAGCGCGGTCGAGATAAAGCTTCAGAATTTCGTTCTTGGTTAGATTGGTCTCGAGCCAGAAGGCCAGAAAAGCCTCCTTAATCTTGCGTTCGATAGTCCGCTCATTGGTCAGGAACAGGTTCTTCGCCAACTGTTGCGTAATGGAGCTGCCGCCCTGAACCACCTGGTTCGCCCGCACGTTTTCCAGCAGCGCGCGGGCAAGCCCGAAAAAGTCGATGCCGTAATGCTCGTAAAAGCGCCGGTCCTCCGTTGCCAGAACGGCCTTGATGAAGTGATCGGGCATGGTGTCGATCTCGTCTGAATCCGCCTGCAGCACACCGCGCCGACCGACCACCTTTCCGTATCGGTCAAGGAAAATCACCGAATAATCTTCCTTGTCGCGCCAGTTCTTCGAGGTCTCGTCAAAAGCCGGCAGGGCAAGCGCCAGAAGCACGATCATGCCCGCCAGGCCGATGGTGATGCCTTCATCGACGACTTCGATCAGCAATTTCTTGAACCCGGTTACCCGGAACCGCTGGAAGAACACCGTGATCGACTCCCAGGTTTCCACGCTGTCGGCAAACAGCCGGTACATGCTCGAATCGATCCATGAATCGATATCGAGAAGCCAGTTCCTGCTCTTTTTCTTGCCGCGATTGTCGAATGGACTGCGCAAGGTCTCGTCTCTGCTGGTAGCCGGTTTCTTTCTTGTGCCGAGTGCTATATCAGAAAATTGAAGGAAATGGAGCCCGTTTCCAGCCAGTTTCCCGACATCGATACTGGGTGGCGTTGAGCGGGCAACTCTGCTAGTCAGTCGCTGTCCGGGTCCATATGAGACAGGCTCAAACTCCTGCAGGGAAAGACTTTTTGCCGTGCAGTCTGAATCGCAAAAGGCAAGAGACGGCGAACTTCCGTTCTGGAAGCGCAAGACCATGCGCGAAATGACCTCAGAGGAATGGGAATCCCTTTGCGATGGTTGCGGGCGCTGCTGCCTGAACAAGCTGGAGGACTGGGACACCGGTGAAATCTACTGGACGGATATCGCCTGCTCTCAACTCGACTGCGAAACCTGCCGCTGCAAGAGCTATGAAAACCGCTTCGAGATCGTGCCCGATTGCATTGACCTCACGCTTGAAAAGGTCGAGGAATTGCCATGGCTGCCGCCAACCTGCGCCTACAGGTTAATCGGTGAGCGCAAGGACCTGCCCGACTGGCATCCCCTCGTAACAGGGCGTCCCGAAAGCGTGCACGAAGCCGGCGTGTCGGTCCGTGGCCGCATAGAGCCGGAGGGCGATCTAAAGCCCGAGGATTATGAAGATCACCTGGTCTACTGGCCCGGCGAAGACGTCTGAGCGGGCCGTTCGGATACCCGCGGCTAAGACCTTGTCCGTATAAAATACATAGACGCTTCAGCGCGACCTATATCATCGCCTGACCGATGGTCTTGTAGGCTGCAGCCGGGTTGGCAAGACCATGGTCCTGCCAGCGCCTGGCGCATTGCCGGAAAGTGCGTAATTGTTCATTTGCGGTTCAGGCGTTCGCTGGTATGAGAGAAACATGAAAACGCTCGCCACAATCATCTTGTCGATACTAGTCCTTGCCGGGTCATTGCCCGCTTCAGCAGCAGACTGCATGTCCGCTGCAAACGAGGAAGCACGCAAGACCGGCGGCGAGGTTCTGAACGTCGTTTCGTCCGGTGACGGCAGCAATGTTTCCTGCGAGATCACCCTCCGCATTCCCGGTAAGGATGGCAACCCACCCCGGGTCGTGACCCGAGCGATCAAGGACTGAATCCAGACAACCATTTTAGTCGGCAACGGAGGCGCACATGCGAATTCTGATCGTTGAGGATGACAAGGATCTTAACCGGCAATTGGTGGAGGCTTTCACCAATGCCGGATACGCCGTCGATACGGCCGAGGACGGCGACGAGGGACACTTTCTTGGTGATACTGAACCCTATGACGCGGTTGTTCTCGATATCGGGTTGCCGGGTATGGATGGTATCACGGTACTTGAGAACTGGCGCCGCGAAGGCCGTGCCATGCCGGTCTTAATACTGACCGCGCGTGACCGCTGGAACGACAAGGTTTCCGGTATCGATGCCGGTGCCGACGATTATGTCACCAAACCCTTCCACATTGAGGAGGTGCTCGCACGGGTCCGCGCCCTGATCCGCCGGGCAGCTGGCCATGCCGCTTCCCAGATTACATGCGGGGACCTGATGGTCGATACCCGCACATCGCGTGTGACCCTCAGGGGTAACCCGGTTAAATTGACCTCCCACGAATTCAGATTGCTTTCTTACCTGATGCATCATCAGGAAAAGGTGATATCGCGAACCGAGCTGACAGAGCATCTCTATGATCAGGATTTTGATCGGGATTCGAACACCATCGAAGTGTTCATTGGACGCCTGCGCAAGAAGCTCAAGGGCGACTATATTGAAACCGTGAGAGGGCTTGGCTACCGCCTTGCAGTACCCGCAGCGGAAAATGCCGGGACCGGGGGCTGATGCAGCCGCGTACTCTGGCCGCGCGCCTGTTTCTTCTGACCGCAATATGGTCGGTCGTGGCGATTGCCATGATCGCGTTTTTAGTAAGCCAGAACTATAGAGCCAATGCCGAGCGCAATCTTGCCGAGCGGCTGACGGCCAATCTCTACAATATCATGGGAACGATTTCGCGCGACGGTGCGGAAAGGCTCACCGGGAGGCCCGATTTGCGCGACGCCCGTTATCAGCTTTTCATGAGCGGCTATTACTGGATAGTTCGCGAGGTCGAAAACCCGGAAAATTCGCTGCGTTCGGCCTCGCTCGCCGGTGGTGAGATCGAGATCCCGGACACGAGCGGATTTGATGCGAGGTTTCAGCGGCGGTTTTCCGCAGTCGATGATGCCGACAACCGCCTAATCGGCATCGAGGCGCAGGCCTTTCTCGGCGAGGGCGATAATCTGTTCAGTTTCGTTATTACCGCAGATCGCAGCGAGGTCGCGCAGGAGGTGAACGCATTCGTTAAGCGCCTGTTGCTGATGCTCGCGATTTTCGCCGTCGGGTTCATTCTGGCCAGTTTTCTTATTGTGCGGATCGGTCTCATGCCATTACGGCAGGCGACCGACCGGCTGGCTGATATCCGCGAAGGCAAAGCCGACAGGATCGATGGCAGTTTCCCGCTCGAAATCCAGCCGCTGATCGATGAAACGAATTCGCTGATCCGTGCAAACAACGGCATCATCGAACGGGCGCGTACACAGGTAGGCAATCTTGCGCATTCGCTAAAGACACCGCTGGCGGTTCTGCGCAACGAGGCGGTGAAGGCAAGGCCGGCGATGCGCGAGATTATCGAAAACCAGGTCGCCGCAATGCAGGGTCAGGTACAATCCTATCTCGATCGGGCACGCATCGCGGCCAAGACGGGTTCCGTTACCTCCAGGACGGATATCAGGCCAGTTCTCGAGCGATTGGTGCGTGTGATCGGAAAGCTCAATCCGGAGCTTAATATTACGGTTGACCTCGGCGATGGCGATGGCATCTTTGCCGGTGAAGCGCAGGACCTGGAGGAAATGGTCGGAAACCTTCTGGAAAATGCTTCGAAATTCGCGAAAACCCGCATCAGTCTGTCGACGAATGTTTATCGCGAAAAACGTCTTACCGTTTCCGTTGAGGATGATGGACCCGGCATGACGGTTGAGGAACAGAAAGAGGCGATGAAACGCGGCATGCGTCTTGACGAGACAAAGCCCGGCTCCGGTTTGGGCTTGTCGATCGTCAAGGATATCGCCAGCGAATATGATGGTTCTATAAGGCTTGAACGCTCGACCCTGGGTGGGCTGGCTGCACGGCTGGAATTGCCGGCGGCCTGATACTGGAGAAGAAAGCCCGAAAATGAGGGGATGACAGTCCTAATGTGGTTGATGTTCGAAAGATCCGTGTGTCTGGCGCTCTTGTCCGGTCTCGCCTTCGCGCTTTCCGGCTGTCTCACCATGGCGGGGATCGAGCGCAATCCGGCTTATTCGCTTAGGAATGGCATTCTCGCCGGGGAGTTCGGTAGCGGGCTTTCCGATATCAACCGAGTACAGGCGATCCAGGCAGAGGTAAAAGCGGTATCCGAAAATCGGCCGGGTCTCACCCTCGAATGGCAAGGTCGGGACGGCGTATCGGGCAAAGTCACCCCCGAACAGGTATTTGAAATCGGTTCGCAACCCTGCCGCCGATACGTTCACGAATTGCGCATCGATGGTGGCCAACGGCGTCGCGCAGGTACGGCCTGCCGGGATGAAGACGGCAACTGGCAGCCGGTAAGCTGACAGGCCTTCGATAACGTATAGCTATTTTCATATGCGACCTGTTGTCCTGAAACACGGTATTGTCGCTTCTACCTTTGATTTTCCGCTTTAGCGGTTTATCAGTGCACCATGTTGTTTTGGGTTATCATAGCGGTTCTGACCTTTGCCGCGTTGCTCGTAATCCTGCTTCCGCTTGGGCGTTCTGCCGGCAAGTTGCCGGACGCTATCGATTTTGATCGCGAACTCTACAAGTCGCGGGTTCGCGAGATCGAACGTGACCGCGATCTTGGCCGTATCACGCCGGAAGCTGCCGAGGCTGCGCTTGCCGAGGAAGGGCGCAAACTTATCGCGCTTGCAGAAAACCAGTCGTCAATCGGGACCGCTCAAGAGACTGCGCCGAAGACCCGCTATCGGGTCGCTATGGCTATCAGCATTGTCCTGATCCCGGCGATTGCGCTTAGCACCTATCTCTATCTTGGCCAGCCCGGCATGCCGGACCAGTCGTTGGCTTCGCGCACGACGGAACAGCCAGAGATGAACTCGATTGAGCAACTCGTCGAGCGCGCGGAGGCGCATCTTGCCAATAATCCGGACGATGCGCAGGGTTGGGCAGTGCTTGCGCCGGTCTATTCACGCCTTGGCCGTTTTTCGGATTCGGTTAATTCTTGGCGTAATGTCTATCGTATTGCACCTGAAACCCCGGAAATTCGCTCGACCCTCGCCGAAAGCCTCGTTGCCGAAGCGCAAGGCGTCATTACCGAACAGGCACGGCAACTCTTCGAGGCCGAACTTGAAGATAATCCGCAGGCGGAACGCGCACGGTTCTACCTTGCAATGGCGCTTGGCCAGGAGAGCAGGCATGAAGACGCCGTAGCAGCTTGGAATGAGTTGATAACCAATGGCGAGCCGGATGCGCCCTGGCTGGAAACCGCACGTCGGTTCCGCGCTCAATCCGCTGAAGCCGCCGGCATCGAGGTCGCAAATTTGCCCGAACCGGAACAGGAAACCACACGCGGCCCGACCCAGGAAGATATCGCAGCGGCATCCGAGATGAATGCGGACGAGCGCATAGCGATGATCAGGGGCATGATCGACAATCTGGCAGAGCGATTGAACGAGGACCCGAGCGACAAGGCTGGTTGGCAGCGCCTAATTCGTTCTTATATCGTACTGGGACGTAACGAGGAGGCGCGGGCCGCAATTGCCGAGGCAAGCAGGTTGCACGGCGATGACGCGCAGTTCCTGGACGCGATAAATGGCTTTTCGGCTCAATTGCCTGAAGGATAATCAAGAACAATAAGAGTTCGAGGGAGTGGCATGACGCGGAAACAGAAACGACTTGCGGGTATCGGAGCGATCGGGTCGGTCTTGATCGCTGCCGTATTGCTCGTAATGTTCGCCTTGCGGGACGAAATCGTCTTCTTCTATTCGCCAACTGAAATTCTTGTCGAAAACAAGGCGAGTCCGGGAGAGCGCTTCCGTCTTGGCGGGCTTGTCAAGGACGGTAGTATCCAGAAACAGGGCGAAACCGTTTCATTCGTCATAACCGATACCGAAAAAGACCTGCCTGTAACATTTGTGGGTATTCTGCCAGACCTGTTCCGTGAAGGGCAGGGCGTTATCGCGGAAGGAACCATGCGTTCCGGGGAGCTTTTCGAAGCCGATAACGTACTGGCGAAACACGACGAGAATTACATGCCCAAGGAAGTGGCGGATACTTTGAAGGAAAAAGGTGTTTGGCAGGGAGAGGGTGAACAGAGGAGCATGCAATGATCGCCGAAACCGGACACTATGCCCTTGTACTGGCACTCGTTCTTTCGCTGGCTCAGAGCATCTTTCCGGCATATGGGGCCAAGACTGGCGATGGCCGGTTCATGGCCATCGGTCACACAACCGCACCTGCCGTATTTGCATTGATTGCGCTTTCCTTTGCAGCACTGACCTACGCCTACGTTACTTCGGACTTCTCGCTTGAAAATGTCTGGGCGAACTCTCACTCGGCCAAGCCGATGCTCTACAAGGTAACGGGCGTCTGGGGCAATCATGAAGGCTCCATGCTGTTGTGGGTCCTTATCCTGTCACTCTTCAGCGCCATGGTCGCGGTATTCGGAAGATCGATCCCACCGGACCTGCGCGCGAATGTGCTGAGCGTACAGGCCTGGATCACCGTAGCCTTCCTGCTCTTTATACTGCTGACTTCAAATCCTTTCGCGCGCCTGTTTCCGGCTCCGTTCGAAGGCCGCGATCTCAACCCCATTCTTCAGGATATCGGCCTGGCGATCCATCCGCCGATGCTCTATCTGGGCTATGTCGGCTTTTCGGTCACCTTCGCTTTTGCTGTCGCTGCAATGATGAGCGGACGCATCGATGCAGCCTGGGCTCGCTGGGTCAGGCCATGGGCCCTGGTTGCTTGGCTGTTTCTGACCGCCGGCATCTCGATGGGCTCATACTGGGCCTATTACGAACTCGGCTGGGGCGGTTGGTGGTTCTGGGACCCGGTCGAGAATGCCTCTTTCATTCCCTGGCTTGTCGGCACGGCCTTGTTGCACTCGGCGCTGGTAATGGAAAAGCGCGAGGCTCTGAAGATCTGGACGGTGCTTCTGGCAATCATCACGTTTTCGATGTCCCTGCTTGGCACCTTCTTGGTGCGCTCGGGCGTTCTCACATCGGTCCATTCGTTCGCCAACGATCCTGAGCGTGGCGTTTTCATTCTGATGATCCTGTGCGTTTTCATCGGTGGTTCTCTGACCCTGTTTGCATTGCGAGCTCCGATCCTGAAGGCCGGCGGTCTGTTCAGACCCATCTCGCGAGAGGGGGCTCTCGTCTTCAATAACGTATTCCTGGCGACCGCAGCGGCGACTGTGCTGGTTGGCACGCTCTATCCATTACTGATGGAGGCGCTGACAGGGGAAAAGATTTCCGTCGGCGCACCGTTCTTCAATATCACCTTCGGTCCATTGATGATCCCGCTCTTACTTTTGGTCCCGGTTGGCCCGCTGCTCGCCTGGAAACGTGCCGATCTGCTGCCAGCGCTCCAGCGCCTTTATTTCGCCGCCGGTGCTGCGCTGCTGGCCACCGTTCTCACGGTTGCTTTCACTTCGGACCAGCCGGTTCTGGCAAGCCTTGGCATTGGTCTTGCTGCCTGGGTAATGGTTGGTGCGTTCGTTGAAATCTGGATGCGGGCG
>JAHEHW010000033.1 GCA_024639745.1 Salaquimonas sp.
CAGGGCCTTTGAAACAAGGCCGCCAATGAATGCGTCATTCGGGTCGTCGTTCATTTCCGTGGTGCGGGCCTTGCACTCTTCCTGACTCACCCCGGCAGGGCAATACTGGTCGCCGAAAGCAAGACCGAATTTTTCCGCCGCCCGTTTCTGGTTGCGAATCTAGACCGCTACTTCCGCCACATCGCGGATCGAGATCGAAACCAGACGACCAATGCCGTTTTCAGCCGCCTGCGCCTGAAAACGTTACTTGACCTCTGCCAGGATGCGCACCTGAACGGCCCGGCCATCGATAAACCGGGGGTCTATATATTCGATCCTTTAACGGGAAGCGCATGTGGTGAATGGCGACTTAATAATGGGGGGGCTCGACACCCGCCTCGCGGCAGGCGGCAGCAAGCGTATTCGCCATCAGCATGGCAATTGTCATGGGCCCGACGCCGCCTGGCACCGGAGTGATCGACCCGGCGGTTTTAGCGGCTTCCTGATAGTCCACGTCGCCAACGAGCTTTGTCTTGCCCTCGCCTTTTTCGGGCGCATCGATCCGGTTGATACCGACATCGATCACGCAGGCACCGGGTTTCACCCAATCGCCCTTGATCATTTCCGGACGACCGACCGCCGCCACAAGGATATCTGCAGTTGCCGCGAGCTCAGGAAGATTCTTGGTGCGGGAATGGGCGACCGTTACCGTTGCGTTGCCGGCGAGCAGCAGATTGAACATGGGCTTGCCGACAATGTTCGAGCGACCGACCACGACCGCGTTCAATCCCGAAAGATCACGGGTGCCGAGCGCACGCTCGATCAGAACCATCGACCCCGCCGGCGTACAGGGGACGAAGGCTTCGGCGATGGCGCCTGTGCCGAGCTTGCCGACATTGATATAGTGGAAGCCATCGACATCCTTTTCAGGCGCGATCGCCTGGATGACCTTGTCTTCGTCGATATGGCCAGGCAGCGGCAGCTGAACTAGGATACAGTGAATTTTCGGATCGGCGTTCAGGGCCTCGACCTGTTTCAGGAGATCGGCTTCACTAGTGTCTTCCGGCATCGTGAAGGTTTCGGAGTGAAATCCGCATTCGGTTGCCTTCTTGCCCTTGGACCGGACATAGACCTGGCTTGCCGGGTCCTCTCCGACGATAACGACCGCGATGCCCGGGACAATGCCGGTGGTATCGATCAGGTTGGCAGTCGCCTCTTTCACCGTTTCGACGACTTCAGTGGCAACCTGCCTGCCGTCAATAACCTCTGCACTCATGTCTTCACTCCCGCGTTTTCTGGTCGGCCGGGCGGAACCTAAGTCAGAAGCCGTTCGGCTATCATCTGAATACGGTCAGATTCTTTCCGGATTTCGCCATTCACCCGTTCGTCGGTCTGACGAAAAAGAAATGCGCGATATCGTCGCCTGTTAAGGATCGATTTACCATGGCGCCCTAAATTAGGTATGGGAGATGGGAGACTTGTCGGCTCCCGGATACCCTCCCAGAGTAAGGTGTGAGGAGTATTGATCGTTCATATGGGCTATCGGACGAACATCGTCTTCACGGCAATGCTCTTCACACCTGTTCCCACCCAGTTGCCAGATTCCTTCAGGCCATCCGATAGTCGACCCCCGGCACACCTGCTATGAACCACGGATTGCGGAAGTCTTTCTTCGCATAAAGCAGCGGCTGACCATCGATTTCCCGAACAAACCCGCCGGCCGCCTTGAGCACGGCATGACCGGCCGCGGTATCCCACTCCATGGTTGGCCCGAATCGCGGGTAGAGATCGGCTTCGCCAGCAGCCAACAGACAGAATTTCAGGGAGGATCCCGCGTTACGGGTATCGGCAACGCTGTTTGCCTCGATAAATGCTTTTGTCTCGGGCGAAAGATGCGAACGGCTGGCAACGACCAGCAGGCCATTATTGTCCGGTTGGCGAACCGAGATTCGCTCGCTCTTGCCAGTTTCGAGCGATTTAACGGAGGCTCCGGCGAAATCGGAGCCGTAAAAACATTTTCCGAGAGCGGGCGCGCAAACGAGACCGACAACCGGCTCGCGGTCATGCAATAAAGCAATATTGACGGTGAAATCCCCGCGGTTGTGGATAAACTCCTTTGTGCCGTCGATCGGATCAATCAGAAAGAAATAGCCGCTTTCGACAGAGAGATCATGGGACTGGCTGCGCTCTTCGGTCACAACAGGAATGTCCGGGAAAATTTCTGACAGCCTGTCGAATAGAAAGGAATCGATCTCAAGATCAGCCTGTGTGAGAGGGCTGTCATCCGACTTGAACTCGACATCCCTCTCCAGATCAATACCTTCGTAGTGCCGCATAGCGATTTCAGCGGCCTGATCCATCCATCCTCCGCCCTCTTCGCATAGCATCGCGGCAATGTCGGCGGTTGCGCTTTGTTGCATTCTTTTCCTGCTTTCGGTTGATCAGGCGCTTTTCGGTCGGGTACACGGTTTGAAAGGTCAAGCCAATACCGGCTCAGCCAAATTTCCGGAGGATTGGCGCATGCTCCACAGTCCGAAGCCAGTGGTCGCAATGTGGTCGGGACCGCGCAACCTTTCGACGGCCATGATGCGCAGCTTCGGAGCGAGGGCAGATTGCTCCGCCGTGGACGAGCCATTCTACGCCGCCTACCTTCTGGCCACCGGCATCGTTCACCCAATGCGCAAAGAAATCATCAATGCCGGGGAAACCGATCCGGAAACGGTGGCAGAGACCTGTCTTTCACCGGACTTGAATGGCGTGGAATTCAGCTATCAGAAACATATGACGCAGCACATGATTCCAGGTTTTCCGCTTGAATGGATCGCCGATGTCACCAATGTGTTCCTGATCCGGGAACCGGCGCGCGTGCTGGCCAGCTATGCCGCCAAGCGACAGGCGGTCGCTGCCGAAGATATCGGCTTCCGCCGACAACGGGAACTTTTCGAAATCGCTGGGGAAATGACCGGGCGGAAGCCGTTGGTAATCGATTCCCACGACATTCGTCGTGACCCGGAAACCATGCTCGTCAAACTCTGCAGCGCAATCGGACTGACATTCGACCCTGCCATGCTTGCCTGGGAGGCCGGACGGAAACCGGAGGACGGCATCTGGGCGGAGCATTGGTACGACGCCGTCTGGCGGTCAACCGGCTTCGCCGAACCGGAGGCCGAAGCTTTGCCCAAACTCCCCGAGCACTTGCAGCAAATCGCAGACAGCGTCTTTGAAGACTACGCATTCGTGCGCGAGTTCAAACTCTAAGGGTCCTTAGTGAGGCTGGGCTGGAGGTTTGTTCACTATTCGCCTGAAGTTGCGGCAATACCATGGGCCGTCCAAACCCCCCTGCTCTTCCGCGTCGCTTCGATAAGGGCAAGATTCTTCGCCCGCACTTCAGCGCTTTTATAACCCCGCGGATGATCGAGATGTAGGGACAGTGTCGAATAGCGGATCATTTTCGGCAGGATGCCGGCATGTTCAAGGCGATATCCGAATTCGCGGTCACCTCCCCCATAAAGGATCCGCTCGTCGAAACCGTTGACCGCCAACGCATCCTTGCGAAAGCATGAAGAATTGTTGCCGTTGAAGGTACGTTTTGCCGGCGTCAGAAAATTCAGCACCGGCGCCAGAAAAGTGCCTGGTATGACCAATTTCAGCCATTTCAACGAAAATCCGAATCCGTGTCGTCTCAGCCATCCAGCCGTGAAGGCATGGCCGGAACGAATATCTGCTTCACCAATCGCGCGGCTCGTTTGCATCGGCAATTTGAGATAGCCCCCAGACAGGTATCGGCCGTCTTCTGCAAGCCTACGATGGGTCGCAACGAGATCTGGATGGGGTATGCAATCGCCGTCGGTAAAGATCAGATAATCGCCGGAAGCCTCGGCAATGGCGCGGTTGACGATCTTCCATTTGCGAAAACCATAATCGTCATGGCGAACGTGGCGGATTTTGAATTTCTGGCTCGATCCGAAGCGCTTGATCAGCTGCGCCGTTTCCTTGCCGGACCCATCATCTGCTATAACGATCTCGAAACTATCGGCGGATTGGCATTCATAACCCCACAAGGTCTTTTCCAGCCAATCTGGAGCATTATAGGTCGAGATGATGATCGAGGTCTGCATGACCTTGGTTTGCATTCTCTCCTGCGAAAGACAAGCTACATTGTACTTGATGAGATTTTTCGGCTTCGCTTCCAGTGATGGATCTCCAGCATTCGTCAATCAGGATCTTACCGCTTAAGAAGCTTGACGATGGCGTTCACGAAAGTCCGGCAAGGCCGTATCAATTACGGTATCTTTTTCGATTGCAATTGCTCGTCTCATTATATGCCCGCCATCAGCGGGGACGTTCCTGTCCTCGTTCTGGCCGCGCGCGATTTTCGCCATAAGGTCCTGATTGGAACGCGTGTAGTAATGGTTGAGCTGCAAATTTTCGGATGAAATGAAGCGCGGCTGAAGCCTCTTCGAATTTTTTTCAGTAACGCCAGCATCATTCATAGTCACGTCACCGTACTCGTGTGTCTCGAAGCGATGAACCGAGACCATACTGATTGCGAAGGGGTCAACTATACATTTGAACTGGCAGGTTCCGTCATCCGTAAGTACCTGGCGCTGTCGCTGCAGAAAATTCGTGCCCACATCACCTTCGGGTCGCTGTATGTGACCACTGCGGCCAAACATGTGCCAGGGCAGGGAAATATTCGGGAAATGATCGAGGGATGCGAGTCCTTCCTCCAAGGTAAGATGATTTTTGGGCACGATGAATTCATCAGGATCGATGAACGCGAAATGCCGAAACCTGTCTCTGAAATTCAAAATGGCATGGGCAAATGCCGTCACTTGAGGATGGATCGATTGATTGGATGCTTCGAGCGCGACTTTCATCGTCCACGGAATGATTGAATACTGGTCTGTGCTGAGTTTTTCACGGATGATCTCAATTGTTTCAGGCGGTGAAGCGTCGTCATAGACGATGAAATAATCGATGCCGAGATCGAGGTTGTGTTCGAGCCATTCTCCCAGAATATCGGTCTCGCCCTTCACGACGAAGGGAATAGCAATGGCCGAACGACCGCCCGGATCTCGTGCCGGTTTGATGTAGAGTTTTTTCAGGTAGCGTTTCTTAAAAAACATTGCAGCGTGCCGGACCGATCTTCCCTGCTCATGCCGGTTACATAATCTCAACCGGTGTTGATTTGAGTGCGGTGGGACCGCGAAGTTGCATACTCTTTGCCGTCACGTGAGGCAAGCGCCGCCCAAGAGATGCTGTACGCGCGCCCTTCATGTCGTTAGAGATAATGATTGGTATCCAAGGCAACGACTGGGGCGAGGAAGTGGATGACGCGAGCGGCAAGCGAACGGGCAGCGATCGATCTGCGGGCCGGCAGAAATCTCCGCCGGGCAGTTATGATCTCGAACACACTTTCGGCCATGAGCTTGCCACATGATCTCGTTCTGCCATTTACCAAGTTTGTCAGGCGCGAGGCGCTCGGCAGGCTTGCAATCGACCGGCGTTTCTGCCGCCTCAGATGGCTCCGTAGCGGTCCGTACCGCATCGTTTTCTCCGATCGGGAGGCAGATGGCGACGAGGCGAAGCATGTCTTGGTGCGTTACGACGCGGAAAAGGCGCAGCTTGGCAAAGAGAGCGATTTGTTTCTGCCGCTGCTTTTCCATCCGAACTTGCTAACCGGTGACCACTACAGGGAAGCCGAAAATCTCGCCAAATCCAAGAGCAGACCCATCGGAATGCTTTTCGCAGGCAATTGCGATCGGGAGACCTATGACAAGGCACGGATCAGACATGAATTCGGATTGATGAACCGCTTCGATATTTACCAGGCAGTCACTGACCTTCCGGATAAGCACGTATGGATACCCGATAACCGCGATGCCTTGGAGGCCTCCCTTTCCGCCGGCGAACTGCGTACGAAACTTGTTTGGATCGACACGAGGCGATTTCGCATTGACCGGTCCGAATGGCTATCAGTGCTGGCCAAGACCCGTTATTTTCTCTGCACCCCCGGTGTCCATTATCCCTTCTGCCACAATCTGAATGAAGCAATGGCCTGCGGCGCGGTTCCGGTACTTGAATATCCCTATCTCTATCACCCACCGCTTACGGACGGCTTGGATTGCATCCAGTTTTCAGGCGCTCAAGATCTCTTGGTAAAAATTCGTGAAACTTCAGCGCAAAACCCGGAAGACCATTGGCAAGAGCGAAGCGAGGCAGCTCGCCACTACCATGAACTGCATTTGAGCCTAGGATGTCTCATTGGGAAACTGAAAGCTTTTCTCGCTGATCACACACGAAACAAACTTTTATGGCATATGGCAGGGAAATAGCGACAGCGGAAGCTTATTCACTTATAAAGCATCATCGCACCGATTAGTCTTCTCCCAAGCTTTGCACATGCAAAGACTGGCCTTGCAGTACGCAATGCATTAGAGACCTCCTGCAACCGTTTACGACACCGCCGAGAATGTCTGAAAATCTTGTTGTTAATGACGGCGAGGGAACCCGACTAACATACCCCGTCCGACAACTGAAAACCGACCCAGTACTTCATGATCCGCAAGAAACAAGATAATCTCGCCATTGTCACGCGCGGCTTCAGTGCGACTTCGCAGACTTTCGTAAGGCGTCATCTCGACTATCTGAACGAAGGTAGAACCGTCGGAGTGGGCAAGCATCCGATCAAGGCTCAGAGCTTTCCCAAACCCCTCTACGTCTATCGAAAAAGCCGAGTGAACGAATATCTTCGCGCTTTCAACCTTCCCGGCAAAGATATGTGCGGCAGTGCGGCGCGCAACCGCGATGGGATTCGCGAATTTTTCGACAGCAATGAAGTCAGCCATGCGCTTGTGGAATTTGGCTATGTTGCGACGGATCTCGGCCCGGCAATCACGCAATCCGGCAGACCCGTCTATTGCATGTTCCGCGGAAACGATGCCTCAAGCCGGCTCAACGACCGCATCTATCTTCGATTGCTGAAGCAGGTCTTTCCAGATTTTTCAGGCATCATTGCGGTTTCACGTCATCTACTCTCCAAACTCGAGCAGCAGGGCCTCGTTCACCCCCGTTCCATCGTGGTGCCCAGTGGCGTAGATACACATGTTTTCAGACCCGGCCCGCGAGAAGCGGGATATTGCCTTTGTGTGGGGCGGCTCGTGGAGAAAAAATCGCCACGTCCATTAATACGGGCATTTGCAATGGTCGCCGATGCCAATGACCTCACTCTCGAATTCATTGGCTCCGGCCCCGAAGAGTTAACCGCAAAGGCCCTGGCGCAGCAACTGGGGATCAGCGAGCGCGTGCGATTTGCGGGCGATCTTCCCCATGACGAAGTCGTCACCCGGATGGCAAAGGCGAGCTTCTATTTCCAGCATTTCCAGACCCCCGCAAACGGTGACACCGAGGGCATGCCAAATGTCATTCAGGAGGCCATGGCCTGCGGCTTACCGATTGTAACGACATGGCATGCGGGCATTCCAGATCATCTGGAAGACGGCATTAACGCGCGACTGGTGCAGCCGGGTGATATGGACGGCTTCGCATCGGCAATCAGCGAGCTTTGCGCTTCAGTTCCGCAGCAAGAGCGACTTGGAACAGCTGCACGAAATTATGCCGTAGAGCATCTGGATTACAGAATTTCGCATCAACGGATCGAGCAATTCATGGGGTTGCAGAAATAAGCCGGGCGCGGTGCGATCGACAACTATGTGGTTCGAAGATGCTGCTTCCTGGTGCAACAATAAATTAGAAATGGAAGCAAGGAACCCCTACGCGAAACGGCGAACGGCGTGCTTCATTCAATCCCCGAATTCGAGCACAGCCGTTGCCCACGACAATCCCACCCCAAAACCCGAAGCAAGCACAACGCTGTTTTGCAGTTTTCCTTCCGTCTCGGCTTGTTCAAGCAAGAGCGGAATCGTGGAGGATACGGTGTTACCATACATGGCCATATTCTTGAGTACCTTGCCACGATCAATTCCCACGCGCTTCGCCATAGCGTCAAGCATGTAGATGGACCCCTGGTGTAAAGCGAACCAGTCGACCGCTTCGAGAGGGATCGGGATCTTGCCCAGGCAGCGCTGAATCGAAAGCGGCACTTCCGTATTGACGAAATTGAATACGCGACTGCCTTGCATATGCAATTTCAGATCTTCTTTGGCGTAAACGACAGGCTCGCCAGATTCATCCAGAAGGGGTAATGCTGCGCCACCAGCCGGCACCTTGATAGCATCGCCCTGGGATCCGTCCGTGCCAAAATCCGTAGCGAGTATCCTGCACCGGCCATCGTCGGCCGTTATCCAGGTGGCCGTTGCCGCGTCGCCGAACACGGCGCTGGTGTTCTTATCGGCCGGATCCATGATCCTTGAATAGGGATCGCAAGTGACCAGCAAAGCATCCGTCCCGCCGGTCGCTTTCAAGAATGCACGGGTAGCGATCACACCGTAGGGATAACCCGAGCATCCGAGCGCAATATCAAAGCTTGCTGTCGAGCTCTTCAAACCCAATTTGCTAGCCAGAACCGCAGAATTGTGGGGGATCGGATTGTCGGGTGTCTGCGTAACGTTGACGAGAAGCGAAACTCGCTCATGCAAACCCGGATGCGCATCGAAGAGCTTCTCACAGGCTTGCGTTGAAAGGCTGACGCCCGTCTCGTTCGGACCGAGGACGTATCGAGTCTTTATTCCAATCTTGTTCTCGATGAACGCCCGGTCAGCGCCTGTCATCCGGGCAATATCTTCTGCCGTATGGCAAACAGAAGGCAAGGCATGGGCAAACGCGCGCAGTGGCATCAATATGTCCGCTTAATGAATGATGGACACCATTTCCCAAAAAGCGTGGCCATAATCAACTCCCGAGACGCGTTTATCATTCTTTTATCTCAGAAACTCTGACTCAAAGCAGCTCGACCGATTTCCTGCTCTTCGCCTTTGCTCCTGGAATGGATTAGAGAATAATATCCGTGGCGCATTGCTTGGACTCACCTGGGACCCCAACACAACTAGGGCGCGTTCCCTCGTGGTGAAACTAGATTCGCCAATGGATCAGCAATCAAGTTGGGGGATGACTATTCGGCCGAAATACGCGCCAACTCACCCGGAAGAACAAGAACTCTGATGGGAGTCGCCGTTTGCTGTCGTTGACGCCCGTCGCCCATCACGGCACACAGCTTTGCAAGGTTTTCAATCGCAAGAATACGGGATCAAAGGTATAGGTTGGTGAGCACTGAAACAGCACCGAAATAAACGACTGCGCTAGCTTGCGTCGTTGGAATTGTTTCTATCATTCTCAATGCGGGTGATTTTGGCGTGGGGATAATGGTTTTCGAATTCGCCAAATCATAATAATACACTGCGCCGACGGGCTACGCAGCGCAAATTACCCAAAATGATCACCGATCAGGCTTCAAGTTGCCGCTGATGGTTTATTCCGGAGTGTCTCCAAGCTCGATGCCACAGCCTCTCGCCTACAGTTTCTTCAACTTTAATTTAAGCAAACGCGCCAGTCTTTTCCAAACATCCATATCAGAGATGACTATGATTTTTACCAATTGATAAATTTTTTTGTCTCACCTATGGTTTCGTCTGAAAGCAAATGTGGCCCGGTGAAAAGGAGAAGTGAATGAACGGGAAACGGCTGGCTGAAGGAATTGTCGCCGGACGCCTGGCGGACGATACGCTTAAACTGAATTTCGCGGATCTTCATCCACCACTGGATCGTCATGAAGCCCTGGTCGCTGCAGATCGTTGCTATTTCTGCCACGACGCTCCCTGCGTCACCGCCTGCCCCACCGCAATCGATATTCCCCTGTTCATTCGGCAAATTGCCACCGGCAATCGGCTTGGTGCCGCCAAAACCATCTTCGACCAGAACATCCTCGGGGGCATGTGTGCCCGTGTCTGCCCCACGGAGACACTTTGCGAACAAGTTTGCGTAAGGGAGACCGCCGAAGGCAAACCAGTCAAAATTGGGCAGCTTCAGCGTTTC
>JAHEHW010000328.1 GCA_024639745.1 Salaquimonas sp.
AGAATATTCCTGATCCTCGACAAGCGCCGTGTAATAATAAGCTCGAAGAAGATAAGCACGCTCGCCGAAATATGTCAGCATGCGTTTGTAATCGATATCGAATCCGAGGGCGCGCGACGTTGCATATAAATTGGCGCCGTCAATCAGCAAGACGATACGTTCTCTTTGGTCAAACATGACTTTCTCCAAATATTATAAATCAATATTGTTACGGCTACCGACTGATCTGCCGGGGCGCTGGCTCGTTTGAACCCAAAGCAGCGCCAAAACGGATTGGCAAATGGTACTCAGCGCAGCTTTCTATCGCCAGTTGATGCGGCCGTCTACATGCCGTTCCGTCATTTGAGACTGATTTTTAACAGGCTTTCGGCGACAACTGTCGACCAAATAACCAAGTTCAGAGTTGAATTTCCTTGAAATCGAACCAGTTCTGAGTTAGCCAGCTCTGAAGTATCCCAACATAGTAGGAGCCTGGTATGGCACGTGTTACTGTCGAAGATTGTATCGACAAGGTGGACAATCGTTTTGAACTTGTTTTGCTGGCAAGCCATCGTGCCCGCCAGATATCCAGCGGTTCCCAGATCACCATTGACCGCGATAACGATAAAAACCCGGTCGTGGCGCTGCGTGAAATCGCTGACGAGACACTCTCGCCGGGTGATCTGTTTGAAGACCTCATTCATTCGCATCAGCATCAGGTTGAGGTCGATGAGCCCGAGCACGAGCATGAAGAGCGCGCCGAACGCGAACCCGCTCGCGTCGAAACTCAGATTTCCGATGAGACCGAAGACAAGCCGGAAGAGACGGTTACCTTCGATAAACTGTCCGAGGAAGAGTTGCTTGCTGGCATAGAAGGCCTCGTGCCGCCGGAAAAAAGCGACGATTTCTAAGATAATAGAGAGATTTCCGCGTGATTATCACGCGGCTAGGCATTATCTTCACAGCGCTGCCGGGTGATACCGACAGCGCTATTTTATTGTGCGCAGGTAAGGGAGTGATTTCGACAAGTACATGATGCGGCAATATGAACTCGTCGAACGGGTTACGAACTACAAGCCGAATGCGAATGAGGCACTGCTTAACAAGGCCTACGTCTATGCAATGAAAAAGCATGGTGAGCAGGTTCGCGCCAGCGGTGATCCCTATTTCTCGCATCCGCTTGAAGTTGCCGCGATACTGACCGATCTGCATCTCGACGAAGAAACGATAGCGGTCGCCCTGCTTCACGACACCATTGAAGACACCGACGCGACCCGGACCGAAATCGACAAGATTTTCGGGGCACGCATCGGTACGTTGGTCGAGGGCCTTACCAAGCTGAAGCGAATCGACCTCGTTTCGAAAAAGGCGGAACAGGCTGAAAATCTTCGTCGCCTGCTACTGGCGATATCGGACGATATCCGAGTGTTGCTCGTCAAACTGGCGGACCGGTTGCACAATATGCGGACCCTTCATCACATGAAGCCGCACAAGCGTCCGCGCATTGCCCAGGAAACCATGGAGATCTATGCGCCGCTTGCGGGCCGTATCGGCATGCAGGATCTGCGCGACGAATTAGAAGAACTATCCTTCCGCTACATCAATCCTCAGGCCTATGTCACGGTGACCGAGCATCTTTCCGATCTCGCCGACAAGAACAAGGCCAATATTCGCCGCATTATCAAGGAGTTGACGGCTAAGCTAGAGGCCGAAGGCATCAATGCAACCGTTAAAAGCCGCCAAAAGAAGGCTTGGTCAGTCTTCAAGAAAATGGAATCGAAAGCGCTCGGTTTCGAACAGCTGTCAGACATCTTCGGCTTCAGGATCATCGTCGATTCGACGGCCGATTGCTACAAGGCTCTTGGCATTGTTCATACCACCTGGTCGGTCGTGCCTGGCCGATTCAAGGATTTTATTTCGACGCCCAAACAGAACGGCTACCGCTCAATTCACACCACGGTCGTTGGCCCCGGTCAGCAACGCGTCGAACTGCAGATCCGAACTTGGGAAATGCACAACGTCAATGAATACGGAATTGCCGCCCACGCCTTTTACAAGGACCGTGAGCACGTCGATCACAACGAAAGCGAGGTCTACGCGACCCTCCGTCGGACGATCGAGCAATTGGCCGAAGGAAACAACGCTGAAGAGTTCCTGGAACACACCAAGCTGGAACTGTTCCTCGATCAGGTATTCTGCTTTACGCCGAAAGGCCGCATCATTGCCCTGCCGAAAGGCGCAACACCGATCGACTTCGCTTATGCCGTCCACACCGATATCGGCAACTCATGCGTTGGAGCCAAGATAAACGGCAAAATGATGCCGGTTATCACCGAATTGCAGAATGGGGACGAGGTCGACATCATCCGCTCGAAATCTCAGACGCCCCCTGCGGCATGGGAAAATGTCGTCAAGACCGGCAAGGCGCGTTCGGCCATCCGCCGCGCAACCCGCGAGGCAATCCGCAAGCAATATTCTGGCCTCGGCATCCGTATCCTTGAGCGCGCGTTCAGAAGAGCCGGACAGAAATTCGATCACGACAGCATAGAGGCGGCGCTGTCGAGGCTCGCCCGCGATTCCTTCGAGGATGTCGTAACGGATGTCGGCCGTGGCGAACTGTCGTCGCTTGACGTGATCCGTGCAGTATTTCCGAATTTCAAGGAAACTAGAGCGACCAAAAAGCCGAAGCGTGAAGAAGGCTGGTTCAACCTCAGGGCCAGCAAGAACATGCTGTTCCGAATACCGGGGCTTGGTGAGCGCTCTAAACGCGAGCGCGAAAAAGAAGCCGAGACAAACGTTAATACGATCCCGATTCGTGGGGTCGGAAACGATTTGCCGGTTCGATTCGCGGAGGAAGGCGGCGCGGTACCCGGGGACCGTATCGTCGGCATTATGGAGCCGGGCGTCGGGATCACGATCTATCCCATTCAATCACCCGCACTCGTCCGTTTCGACAAGGGTGAGCAATGGCTCGACGTCCGCTGGGATCTCGAGGAGGGAAATACCACGCGCTTTCCGGCACGCATCAAGGCGACCGCCATCAACGAACCGGGTACGCTTGCGATGATTTCCGAGGTGATTGCCAATAATGACGGCAATA
>JAHEHW010000001.1 GCA_024639745.1 Salaquimonas sp.
CCGGCGTACCCACACGGCGACCGAGTTCGACGCCCGAAACGATATTGCCCCATTGATCCGAGCCACCCAACTGCAGGCGCACATTGTAGCGCTTGTTCAGTTCGACAAAATCATAGGCTTGGAGAATCATGTAGTTGAATTCCAGGAAGGACAGGTGCTGCTCGCGTTCGAGGCGCATCTTGACCGAATCCCGTGCCATCATTTGGTTGACCGAAAAATGCCGCCCATAATCGCGAAGAAATTCGATGTAGTTGAGCTTAAGCAGCCATTCGGCGTTGTCGGCCATGACCGCATTGCCGCCGGCTTCCTCGAAGCGCAGTAGTTTTGCGAAAACCTTTCGGATACCGGCCTTGTTTTCCTCAATCAGGTCCGCCGTCAGCATCCTGCGGCTCTCGTCCTTGCCCGAAGGGTCGCCGACCATGGTCGTGCCGCCACCCATCAGGGCGATCGGCCGGTGCCCGGTCTGCTGCATCCAGTAAAGCAGCATGATCTGCACGAGACTGCCCGCGTGAAGCGACGGTGCAGTCGCATCGAAGCCGATATAAGCCGAAACGCTCTCCTTGGCCAAAAGCGTGTCGAGACCCGTCTCGTCCGACATCTGGTGAATGAATCCGCGCTCCGAAAGCGTGCTCAAAAAGTCCGACTTGAAGCCTGACATGTTCTGTAAATCCGTATATTCAGTTGGCCGTATGGTGGTCAGGCCGCTTGGACCCGCTTAGGGTGAACATGTCGTCCACTCCGAAAATCGCCCCGTTCATAATCGGAAATGATCGAAATGCAAAGCCGGACGCGTAAAATCCTTACCGCTATTGGCCTGATGAGCGGAACATCGATGGACGGCATCGATATCGCGCTTCTGAATACCGACGGAGAACGGGTGGTTGAGCGTGGCCCCAAGGGGATTCGGGCATACCCGTTGGCGTTCAGAAAAGAACTCGAGCGTGCGCTCAATGATGCCAGGCAAATCTCGGAGCGGGAGGAGCGTCCGGGAATTCTGGCGGAGATCGAGGCAAAGCTGACGGATCTCCATGCCGAGGCCGTTCACGCCTTTATCGCGGAAAACGAATTCGTAGCAGCTGATATCGACCTGATCGGGTTTCATGGCCAGACCGTCCTCCATCGGCCGGAACTGAGATTGACGGTCCAGTTGGGCGACGGGCCAGGTCTGGCGCATGCAACCAAAATTCCGGTGATCTACGATATGCGCGCCAATGACATGCGCCATGGCGGGCAGGGAGCGCCGCTGGTTCCTGTCTATCACGGCGCGCTTGCCGCGGGTCTGCCATCCGAGCTCATGGAATTACCCGTTGCTTTCGTCAATATCGGCGGCATTGCCAATATTACCTGGGTCGGTCGCGATGGTCGGGTGATTGCATTCGATACAGGGCCGGGTAATGCGCTCATCGATCAATGGGTGCAGGCGGCAGCCGGAATTCCATTTGACGACAACGGTATGATTGCGGCGGAAGGAACGCTGCTTTCCGAAATGTTGGCTCGCTACATGGATAATCCCTTTTTTCGACAATCGATTCCCAAGTCGCTGGACCGCGATGATTTCCTGCCGCCATCGCTTTCGGAAGCGTCACTGGAAGACGGAGCGAGGACACTTGCCCGGGTTACGGCCGAGGCAATCTATCGGGCGCTCCACCATCTGCCTGGACCGCCGCGACTATGGGTCGTTACGGGTGGCGGTCGGCGCAATTCACGTATTGTCTCGGATCTGAGCGAACTTGCAAATAACCGTGATGGTGCCAGTGTCATGCTGGCCGAGGCGGTGGGGCTCGATGGAGATGCGATGGAAGCCGAAGCCTGGGCTTATCTGGCCGTTCGCTCGTTTTCGGAGCTTCCGCTCACATTCCCGGAAACGACTGGCTGTAAAAAGCCAATAACGGGTGGCATATTGGCTCGCCCTTAGGCTAAGGCATGGGGACTGCCTCTTTGCCTATACAGAGAAAGAAACGAGGAAAAAATGAAAAGCGTGCAATTGGGTAAAAGCGGCGTAAGTGTTTCGAGATTGTGCCTCGGCTGCATGAGTTTCGGTGTGCCCGGTCGTGAACCTCATCCCTGGGTAATCGACGAAGCCGCGTCCCAGGCGCTTTTCAGGATCGCTGTCGAGAACGGAATGTTTTTTTGGGATACCGCCGACATGTATGGAGCGGGCGCCTCGGAAGAAATCACGGGGCGAGCCATCCGCGAATATTTCGGAAGGCGCTCCGACGTCGTCCTTGCCACGAAAATGGCGAACAAGATGGGCGATGGTCCGAATGATCTCGGATTGTCCAAGAAGCATATTGTCGAAGCCTGCGATGCCTCTCTCAAGCGGCTCCAGACAGACTATATCGATCTTTATTACGTCCACCGCCTGATCGGTAATTCTCCGTTTGAAGAAATCTGCGGAGCGCTTGATCAGTTGTTGCGGCAGGGCAAGGTGCTGTATCTCGGCGCCTCATCAATGTGGGCATGGCAGTTCGCCAAATTGCGCGAAATCCAGAAGGCGATTGGTAGCGAACCGTTTGTCGCGATGCAGAATTTCTACAACCTCGTTTATCGCGAGGAAGAACGGGAAATGATGTCATATTGCCAGTCTGAAGGAGTCGCGGTTGTGCCGTGGTCGCCAATTGGTCGGGGATTCTTGGCTGGAAACCGGCCAAAGGACGGCGCAGCGACCGAGAGGGCCAAGACGGACAAGATGCACCAGGGTTATTTCGGTTCGAAGCAGGACTATGAAATTTTGCGCCGGGTCGAGAAAGTTGCCGGGGACCTGGGCGTGAAACCGGCCCAGGTTGCTTATGCATGGGTCTTATCGAAACCATTCGTCTCGGCCCCGATCGTGGGCGCGACCAAGTCGTGGCAGTTGGGAGAAGCCATTGCCTCCCTCGATGTCGAGCTGAAGCCCGCGCAGATCAAATATCTCGAAGCGCCTTACAAACCGGTACAGGTTGCCGGCCACCAATAACGGGATCTAGGCGGGTTGACGTTCTTCGATCGCCGCCTTGTAGAGATGCCAGGTAGCGTGACCAAGCACGGGCAAAGCGAAGATCAATCCGACAAAGGCCGGGATCATCGCGGCAACCACGATCGCCAATATCATCAAGGCCCACACTGCCATGACCAACGGGTTGATCGTGACCGTCTTTATGCTGAGAAGCATGGCGGAGATGAAATCGATATCCCGATGCAGCAGGATCGGCATGGCAATCACGGTCACTGAAAACAAAACAGTGTAAAGAAAGGCGCCGACGAGGGTGCCAATCGAAAGAAAGATCAGGCCGTTCTGCGTTGTTGTAATGACAAGCAGAAAGGCCTCGAAAGAAGAAAAGGACTGGGTTTGCAGCAGGATCGCCAGCCAGAGCCGCACCTGATAGATCCAGACCCAGAAAATGAAAAGAACCACGAACGCCATCCAGCCGAATTCTCGTCCCTGTTGGCTGAAGATGACCGTAAAAATTTCCTTGGCGCTGAACGTTTCGCCGCGGGCATAGCGCCGGCTCATCTCGTACAATCCTGCAGCGGCAAAGGGCGCAATCAGCGGAAACCCAATCGCGATCGGGATGATCATCCAAGGGGTGCCTAACAGCATCAGATTAGCGAGAATAAAGAAGCCGCCAAGCGTGAATACCAGTCCAAAAAAGCCGCTTAGCAGGGGCCGTCGCCAGAAATCGGAAACCCCGAGTTTCAGTATCGGGATGAGATCGGCAAGCTCAAGTTTTCGCGGAAACAACCGGCGTAGCGGTTGATCAAATGTGGTAGACGACTCAGCTGCCAAATCCTACTCTCCACTTCTCCTAAATCATTATGGTATATGATTGGGATAAGATGCAAGAAATCGCATTGACTGAGATCAAGTCAATTCATGTCGATCTAATCTTTTCCTTGCTTTGGCAAAGATGTCGGCGCCCCGCGAGCAACTCATGGCATGCCGTGTCGCCGAAACGGGACTAGCGAAGAAGCATCGTCTCCTCGACGCCGCCCTCGATCAATCCAAGACGCTTGTCGAGATAGGTGGCGCAGGTGTCGATCAACACCTCCTCCTTACCTGAGAAAAAGTGATTGGCACCCTCGATGATTTCCTGGGTGATAACGATCCCCTTCTGGCTCTTCAGCTTGTCGACCAAACTCTGGGTGTCTTCGGCTGGCGCTACCCGGTCACTTTCGCCATGGACGATCAGGCCGGAGGACGGGCAGGGTGCCAGGAACGAGAAGTCATATAGATTTGCCTGTGGGGCAACGGAAATGAAGCCCTCGATCTCCGGCCGCCGCATCAGGAGCTGCATTCCGATCCATGCGCCAAATGAAAATCCTGCGACCCAGCAGCCGCGGGAATCCGGATGCATGCTCTGCACCCAGTCAAGCGCCGCAGCGGCGTCGGACAGCTCGCCCTGACCGTGATCGAACTCGCCCTGACTGCGTCCGACCCCGCGAAAATTGAAGCGAAGTACGGTAAAACCGCGTTCGACGAACATGTAAAACAGATCATAGACGATCTGGTTGTTCATCGTTCCACCGAATTTCGGATGCGGGTGAGGATGCAACACTATTGCAATTGGACCGGTCTTGTCGCTGGAGGGCTGATAGCGCCCTTCAAGCCGGCCGGACGGGCCGTTAAAAATTACCTCAGGCATAATGTCTCCGTATCGATTGGCCAGGTGTCCGGAACAAATGTCCAACTATGCATGTGACTGGCTTGACCTCACCAGTCGACCGCATTATTACCATTTAGAATTATTCTAAACGCTTGGCAGAGTGCCTTTTTTCGCATCCTATTTGGCAAATGCAAAGGGCATTTACAAGGTAATTACGATGGTTGGAAGCACTCTGAACAGCGGTCGGGGTCAGAAATAGAAAGCCGGGCTCGGAATTTGTCAGAGCATCCCGAAAGCATCTCGGTAAGAACGTGGAAAATGACGGGCGCAAGAAGCTATCTCGACTATAACGCGACCGCTCCGCTGCTGGGCATAGCCCGCAATGCCATGGTTTCGGCTATGGAGATGATTGGCAATCCTTCTTCTGCCCACACCGAGGGACGTGAGGCCAAGAAAATGCTGGAAGGCGCTCGGTCCGACTTCGCATCGTCGATTGGCGCAAACCCGGCGAATGTCGTGTTCACTTCCGGTGCCACAGAAGCGGCGATGCATGCATTGAGCCCGGTAGTCCGGGCGGCCGGCTCGGAAATCCGGATATCGAAGCTTTTCGTCAGCGCGGTCGAGCATCCCTGCGTCCTGAACGGAGGTCGCTTTGCGCCCGGCGAGGTCGAAACGCTGCCTGTAACGGAGGCGGGGATTGTCGATCTGGATACGCTTGAAAACGCGCTCATCGCCCACGATTCGCAAACCGGCGCCGCAATGGTTGCCGTCATGGCCGCCAATAACGAGACTGGCGTTTTGCAGCCGCTGGCGGAAATTGCAGGACTCGCTCACCGCCATCGAGCATTCCTGACGGTGGATGCGGTGCAGATGCTCGGGAAATTACCCTTTGACGTGTCTGAGACAGCGGCACATTTTTACATTTTTTCCGCTCACAAGCTGGGTGGGCCGAAGGGCGCCGGTGCTCTGGTTCTTGGCAGCACATCGATTGCGCCAGCACCGCTGTTGACCGGTGGCGGACAGGAAAATCGGCAGCGTGCAGGTACGGAGAATTTGCCCGCAATTGCTGGATTTGCAGCCGCTGCGCGAGAAATGTGCGGAAATCGGGAAAAAATACGCCATTTGGAAGCCATGCGGGACTCGATAGAAGAGGGTATCCTCACTATATGCGAGAGTGCCGGGAACAAGGCTGGCAGACCGCTCTTTTTCGGAGCGCAGGCAAAACGACTGCCGAACACGTCGTGTTTCGCAATCCCTGGCATCAAAGCCGAAACGGCATTGATCGCCTTGGACCTCGAAGGTGTTGCCGTTTCTTCCGGCTCGGCCTGTTCCTCCGGCAAGGTAGGCCGGTCGCATGTGCTGGCGGCGATGGGATTGGAAGACGATATTGCACGTTCTGCCCTGAGGGTCAGCATGGGGCCGGAAACGACGGATTTAGACGCCAGACGCCTGTTGGGCGCGCTGGATAACATAGTCGATCGGATCGCCTGAGCGAACCGGTCATGGTGACCGACTGGCGGGAAGTTGAACCCGCAAAGGATGGAGAAAGCCAATGCCTGCAGTGCAGGAAACGGTCGAAGCCGTACGCGAGCTCGACGTCGACAAGTACAAATATGGATTTTCAACCGATATCGAGTCCGAAAAGGCTCCCAAGGGCCTGAACGAGGATATCATCCGGTTCATTTCGGCCAAGAAGGAAGAGCCTAATTGGATGACCGAATGGCGGCTCGAAGTCTATCGCGGCTGGCTGAAAATGACCGAGCCTTCATGGGCCAGGGTCGATTATCCGAAGATCGACTTCCAGGATATCTATTATTACGCCGCTCCGAAGGATTTCGGCGACGGACCCAAGTCGCTTGACGAGGTCGACCCCGAATTACTTCGCACCTATGAGAAGCTGGGCATCCCGCTGAAAGAGCAGGAAATCCTTGCAGGCGTCCGCCGTGCCGATGAACCGAGCCAGCTCGACGGCGAAAACGATGCCGACAATGTTTATCAGTCCGGCCGGGTTGCCGTTGATGCCGTTTTCGATTCGGTTTCGGTTGTCACCACGTTCAAGAAGGAACTGGCACAGGCGGGCGTAATCTTCTGTTCGATCTCTGAAGCGATTCGGGACTATCCGGAACTGGTGAAGAAATACCTCGCCAGCGTCGTGCCTACCAACGACAACTATTACGCGGCGCTGAACAGCGCGGTCTTTACCGACGGGTCGTTTGTCTATGTGCCGGAGGGCGTTCGGTGCCCGATGGAGCTCTCGACCTATTTCCGCATCAACGAGATGAACACCGGCCAGTTCGAGCGTACGCTGATCATCGCCGAAAAGGGCGCTTACTTATCCTATCTCGAAGGCTGTACCGCGCCGCAGCGCGACGAAAACCAGCTTCACGCGGCGGTTGTCGAACTCGTTGCCATGGAAGATGCCGAAATCAAGTATTCGACCGTGCAGAACTGGTATCCGGGCGATTCCGAAGGCAAGGGCGGTATCTATAATTTCGTCACCAAGAGGGGCGATTGTCGCGGCGACAATTCGAAAATCTCCTGGACCCAGGTTGAGACTGGATCGGCGATTACCTGGAAATATCCGAGTTGCATCCTGCGCGGCGACAATTCGCGTGGCGAGTTTTATTCAATCGCGGTTTCCAATGGCGCGCAGCAGATCGATTCCGGCACCAAGATGCTTCATCTTGGCAAGAACACGACAAGCCGGATCATTTCGAAGGGCATTTCAGCCGGGACCTCGAACAATACCTATCGTGGCCAGGTCAACGTGCATCGCCGCGCCGAAAACGCGCGTAACTTTACCCAGTGCGACTCGCTACTGATCGGTGACCAGTGCGGCGCGCACACGATTCCTTATATCGAGGCGAAGAACCAGACGGCGCAATTGGAGCACGAGGCGACGACCTCGAAAATCTCCGATGACCAGCTCTTCTACTGCCTGCAGCGCGGCATTCCGGAAGAAGAAGCGATCGCGCTGATCGTCAATGGCTTCGTCAAGGAAGTCATCCAGGAACTGCCGATGGAATTCGCCGTCGAAGCGCAGAAACTGATCGGCATCTCGCTCGAAGGGAGCGTGGGGTGACCTTCGATACCACCGCCATTGTCTGGTATGCCGCGATCTGCGGTACGCTGTCGGCGCTTCCGCCGAGCCTTGGCGGTCGCGTAGCGCGGATCGCCATCGGGGGCGGTGGTTTGCATCATCGCCGCGATGGTCCTGCCGTTTCTGAAGTCGATGATGGGTTACTGACATGACCGATAAGTCTCCCATCATAAACATTGACACGTTGGAAATGATCAGCGCCGGCAATGGCAAAGGTTTTGAATCGAAGCTGGGCCGGATCGGCAGGCTGATCGGTATGGAAAAGCTCGGCTGCATGTTTCATGTGGTCCCGGAAGGCAAGGCAGCGTTTCCCGCCCATGCCCATCATGCAAATGAAGAGTTTTACATCATTCTGGAGGGTGAGGGCATCTATAGGCTCGAGGACAAGACCTATCCGGTTATGACCGGAGATCTGGTGTCTGCGCCCGCGGGCGGAGTCGAAACCGCCCACCAGTTGAAAAACACCGGAAAAGGCGAGTTGAAATATCTCTGTGTATCGACGCCTAACGACCCGGACGTGATCGAATACCCCGATTCAAACAAGTTTCTCGTCGCTTCCATGGTCCCGGAGGATGGTGGCCTCATGAAAGCGCGAATTCGCTATATCGGAAGAACGGAAAACAGCCTCGATTATTTCGACGGCGAAGATCAGTGAGGACAAACAGATGATCGAGATAAAGAACCTGCATGTGAAAATCGCCGACGAGGACAAGATGATCCTCAACGGACTGAACCTGACCGTCAAACCGGGTGAGGTTGCCGCGATCATGGGACCGAACGGTTCCGGCAAGTCGACGCTTTCCTACGTGATGGCGGGCAAGGACGACTACGAGGTCACAGAAGGCGATATTCTCCTCAACGGTGAAAGCATTCTGGAAATGGAGCCGGATGAGCGCGCGGCAGCCGGCCTTTTTCTGGCGTTCCAGTACCCGGTCGAAATCCCGGGCGTTCCGACCATGAATTTCCTCAAGGCCGCAATGAATTCCCAGCGCAAGGCACATGGCGAAAACGAGCTTTCCACACCGGAATTCATCAAAACTGTGCGCGAGGCGGCCGGGAAACTCGATATCTCCATGGACATGCTCAAGCGCTCGCTCAACACCGGCTTCTCTGGTGGTGAGAAAAAGCGCGCGGAAATTTTGCAGATGGCCCTTCTTGAGCCGAAATATTGCGTCCTCGATGAGACTGATTCAGGCCTCGACATTGATGCGCTGAAAATCGTCTCGGACGGCGTCAACGCCCTGCGCTCTCCTGAGCGCGCCTTTATGGTGATCACCCACTATCAGCGCCTGCTCGAGCATATCATCCCGGATACTGTCCATGTGCTTTACAAGGGCCGCATCGTCGAGACCGGCGGCAAGGAGCTTGCCCAGCATCTCGAAGCCAATGGTTACGCCGACATCATCGGAAAAGCGGCCTGAGGCGCCCGGAGGAAAGGCAATGAACATGCTTTCGAACATCAAACATACGGCCGCGGAAGAGGTGTTGCTGAACCAGCTCTCGGAAAGCCGCAATAACAGTGCTTCCGGTGCTCTTGAAATGCTGAGTGAACGGGGCCTTCCGACTCGCAAGGTCGAACCATGGCATTACACCGACCTTCGTACGCTGCTTCGCGGTTATCCGCATCCGCCGTCGGCGATCCAGAGCGAATTTTCCGGCGAAAGCCTGAAGGAAATGCCGGATCTTGCCCAAGGCTTCACGATCGGTTTCTCGAACACCTCTCATCTGATCGGCGCCGTTAAGGATTTGCCGGAAGGCGTGACGGGTGAAGTGGGACTTGCCGCGGCGAACACAACCCACGAAGTTGAGATTGCCGCTGATACGGTCGGCCTGCTGAATAGCGCGCTTGCTGAAAACGGCGCGGTGCTGAATGTCGCTCCCGGCGCGAAAGTCGACGGCGCGATCACGCTTGCGCACACCTGCGCTGGGGGGACTGCATCGGTCCTAAGGCATTTGGTGACGATGGGCGAGGAATCCGAAGCGCTATTTATCGAGCGGCATCATTCTTCCACCATCGAGAATCATGAAAATGTGGTCTGCAATCTGAAGCTCGAAAAGGGCGCCAAGGCTACCTGGGTCATCAGCCAGGAACTCGGACAGGCGACGACCCGTCTCGGACAGTTCAATTTCGACATGGCGGAAGGTGCGGAGCTTACCATTCTCGTACTGAACGCGGGCGGCAAGCTGGTTCGCCAGGAGATTCATGGCCGTGTTCGGGGTGAGAACGCCAATCTCGCGATCAAGGGCGTCAACCTGATCGGTGAGGGTGCCCACATAGATGTCACCACCACGCTGTCCCATGAAGTGCCGCACACAACGGCAGAAGAGCTCTTCCGCAATGTCGTGACGGGCCATGGCAAAGGCGTCTTCCAGGGCCAGATCCGCGTCGCCCAACCGGCGCAGAAGACAGATGCGCAAATGGCGTGCAACAGCTTGCTACTGTCCGATGACTCCGACTTTTCCGCGAAACCGGAACTCGAGATTTTCGCCGACGACGTTGTGTGCGCGCATGGCGCGACCGTGACCGATATCGACGAGGATCATCTTTTCTACATGCGTTCCCGTGGCATTTCCGAGCGGGACTCCCGCGCGCTGCTCATAAAGGCCTTTGTCGATGAAGTGTTCGAGGAGACGGAACCGGAAGCCCTTGGCGAAAGCCTGATCGAAATCATCGAAACATGGCTTGATGCCAATGCCTGACCTTCCGGTCACATTTGACCATTGCGTCATACATGTCTCGGATTGGGAACTCGCGAAGGCGTTCTACGTTGGCGTGATCGGGGCCGAGGCCGTGCTGACGCCTGGCGGCGGCTATGCCTTTCGGATCGGCGATCAGCAGCTTAACTGCCATGGTCCCGACAAGATCGCGGAGCCAAAAGCTGAAAAGCCGGTCATGCCCGGCAATTCGGATTTATGCTTTCGCTGGCACGGTCCGCTTGCCGAGGCAATTCGCCACCTCGAAAATCATGGGGTGAGTATCGAATTGGGACCGGTAACGAGACACGGTGCCAAAGGTGTTGGAACCAGCGTCTATTTTCGCGATCCCGATGGCTCTTTGATGGAGTTCATGAGTTATGATGGCTGAGACGGCAGTAAAACCCTACGATGTCGAGAAAATCAGGGCGGATTTCCCGATTCTCTCTCGTGAGGTGTATGGCAAGCCGCTGATATATCTCGATAATGGAGCATCGGCGCAGAAGCCGAAGTTCGTTATCGATGCCATATCGCATGCCTATTCACACGAATACGCCAATGTTCACCGCGGCCTGCATTACTTGTCGAATACAGCGACGGATGCCTACGAGCACGCGCGCGAAACCGTGCGGAAATTCCTGAATGCGCCGACGGTTGAAGAGATCATTTTTACGAGTGGCACGACGGACGCGATCAACTTGGTCGCTTACGGTTGGGCGATGAAACATCTCAAGGCCGGGGATGAGATCATTCTCACCCAGATGGAGCATCACTCCAACATCGTTCCATGGCACTTCCTGCGCGAGCGCATGGGCGTTAAACTCGTTTGGGTGCCGGTGGAAGAGGACGGCAGCCTGTCGATGGAAAAGTACAAGGCTGCCTTTACCGACCGCACAAGGCTCGCGGCGATCACTCATATGTCCAACGTACTGGGAACGATCGTTCCGATGAAAGAAGCCGCGGCGATAGCCCATGAGAATGGTGCGGTTATTCTGGCAGATGGCAGTCAGGGCGCCGTTCACCTGCCGGTCGATGTTCAGGATCTTGACGTCGACTTTTATTGCATGACGGGTCACAAACTCTACGGCCCGTCCGGTATTGGTGCGCTTTACGGGAAAATGGATATCCTGGTCGACATGCAGCCGTTTAAGGGCGGTGGCGAGATGATCCTCGATGTGACCGAGGATATTGTGACCTATGCCGAACCGCCTCATCGATTTGAGGCGGGTACGCCGCCAATCGTACAGGCGATCGGCCTTGGGGTGGCGCTTGACTACATGGAGTCGGTCGGTCGCGAAGCGATCTTCGCCCATGAAACGGATCTGCGTGATTACGCGACCGAACAGCTCTCGCGCATCAATTCGCTGAAAATATATGGAAATGCCCCGGGGAAAGGTGCGATTTTCTCGTTTGAGCTCGAGGGCATCCACGCACACGATGTGTCGATGGTGATCGATCGGCAGGGGGTGGCCGTTCGCGCAGGGACGCACTGCGCGCAGCCCTTGATGGATCGGTTCGGTGTCACTTCGACATGCCGCGCATCTTTTGCTATGTATAACACCCGAGCCGACGTGGATGCGCTGATCGCGGCGCTGAACAAGGCGAGAGAATTCTTTGTTTGATGGAAGCCATGAACGAGACAGCAGACCCAGCCGATCTTGAGGCCCCGAACGCCGCCGCCTTCGAAGGCAGCGCGATACCGCCGGAAGAATTGTCACGGCTGACAACGGACATAATTGCGGCGTTGAAAACCGTTTACGATCCGGAAATTCCGGCCGACATTTATGAACTCGGCCTAATCTACAAGGTCGATATCGAGGACGACCGCACCGTCAAGGTTCAGATGACCCTTACGGCACCCGGTTGCCCGGTGGCGGGCGAGATGCCGGGATGGGTTCAAAACGCCGTCGCCACTGTTGAGGGGGTGATGGATGTCGATGTCGAAATGGTTTTCGATCCGCCCTGGACACCTGACCGCATGTCAGAAGAAGCCCAAATAGCAGTGGGTCTTTTTTAACGCGAATATGGTCCTTATCTAAGGGGTAAGGAGTTTGAAACATGGCATTTGAAGTCATCACCGTGAACGATGCAGCGCAACAGCGCCTCTCCGATATTTTGTCGAAAAATCCGGATGCAGACGGGATTCGTATTGGCGTGAAGAACGCCGGCTGCGCCGGCATGGAATATACCGTCGATCTCGTTACCGAGCCCTATGCCGGCGATGATAAGGTTTCCACGCCTTCCGGCAATGTTTACGTTGACCCGAAGGCAGTGTTGTTTCTTTTGGGAACAGAACTCGGGTTTGAGGTAACGAAGCTCAAAACCGGCTTTACCTTCAATAACCCTAACCAGACATCGGCTTGTGGATGTGGGGAATCGGTCGAGTTGAAACCGGCCGAGATGACGCCGGAAATGCTTCGCCGGCGCGAGATGGCCAATAATTAAATTATAGCAGAATTGGTTGTCGGGAACCGGCTGCAGTTATGCTTGTGTCGGCATAATGTGTATAAAGGCGGTTGAGCCGTTCCTAGCGCTTGATGAAGTCCGGAACGAATTCCTCGGCGCCGAACGCATGCGTGCCGTCTTTTATTTCAGCAGGCTTCGGCTTGCTGGCCTTCTTGTTTTTCTTGGGTTCGTCGGACGCCTTATCTTTTTTCTTCTTGTCGTCCTTCTTACCGGATGATTTCGCTGCTTCTTTGGAAGCAGGTTCGGAGCCTTCCTCGCCGGATTTCTTGTCATGTTTCGGCCTTCCGGCCGCTTTCTTCTCCGAGCCGTTGCCGCTGCCGTCTTTCGCCGCCTTGGCTTTTCCTCTGCCGCGCCGGCCTTTCTTGCCGGCGCCTTCATCCCACTCCACGGGGGCGCCTTCCCATTCGATGTCCTGCTCGATCAGGGACTCGATTGCTTCGAATTCCTTCTGCTCGATCGGCGTAACCAGGGTGAAGGACGCGCCCTTGCGCCCGGCGCGGCCCGTTCGACCGATGCGGTGGACATAATCCTCGGCATTGAAAGGGACATCGAAATTGATCACATGGCTGACATCCGGGATATCGAGCCCGCGCGCAGCGACATCGGACGCGATCAAAATCTTGATTTCGTTCTTCTTGAAGGCCTCCAGAATGGCAGAGCGGTTGCTCTGGTCCATGTCACCATGCAGCGCGCCGACCGAATAGCCATGGCGATCAAGCGATTTCCAAAGTGTCCCGATATCGCGTTTGCGATTGCAGAAGATGATTGCGTTTTTCAGTCCCTCGGCATTGTCGATGATCTCGCGGAGGGTGGCGCGCTTTTCATAGTCTACTGTCGAACAGGCGACCGCTCTCTGCTCGATGGTTGTCGAAGTTGATGAAGCTCTTGCGACCTCTACCGCGACGGGGTTCTGAAGAAATTGCTGCGAGAGCTTTTCGATTTCGGGTGGCATAGTGGCCGAAAAGAAGAGCGTCTGGCGCGTGAATGGCACCATTTTGACAATCCGCTCGATATCGGGAATGAATCCCATGTCGAGCATCCGGTCCGCTTCGTCGATAACTAGAATTTCAACACCCGTCATGAGCAGTCTGCCGCGCTCGAAATGATCGAGCAGTCGGCCAGGCGTGGCGATCAGAACATCCGCGCCCCTGTCCAGAATCTTATTTTGCTCTTCGAACGAAACGCCGCCAATAAGGAGCGCAACGGAAAGCTTGTGGTTCTGGCCATATTTCTCGAAGTTTTCATGGACCTGCGCTGCAAGTTCGCGGGTTGGCTCCAGGATCAACGTACGTGGCATCCTTGCCCTTGCGCGTCCTTTTTCGAGCATCGAGAGCATCGGTAGAACAAATGATGCCGTTTTGCCGGTGCCGGTCTGCGCGATTCCCAGCACGTCCCGCCGTTGGAGAACATGCGGGATACCTTTTTCTTGGATCGGTGTTGGCTCCTTGTAACCGGAAGCCGCCACCGCCTTGAGTACTTTGTCACTCAGTCCGAGGTCGGAAAATGTCATGTAATTGGTTGAGCTCTCACGGCAGGCAGTAATTTGGGCAATGTCCGCGTGCCGCCCGCCAGAGTCGTAAGATGCACACGCACAATAAAACGGCACATAAGGTCCCGGGACTGTCAAGTCAACCGTAGTGAAAGATGGCGGGCAATGGTTGTTGGACAAATAGCCATAGCACGCCGGCTCTTGGGGGGCTTTACTCTGGGCAGATGAGTCGTTTTGCAGTGTGAATACTGATATTCGGCAAAAATGGTGGAGGTGAATTTCATGAATAATTAGCTGCTGAGAGCGGATTTTGCCGCCACGGTACTCATTGCGATAACCTGCCCTGCGCAAGCCGAGACATGCGAGGAAAAATTCATCCGCATGATGTCCGATTGCACCGCAAATGAGTCAACCAAAATCCTTCTCACGCAAGGGATTAAAGGGGCATGAAATCCGTCAACTGGAACTACCAGGATGCCAAGTGCAACTGGTTGAGCGAAATGGTCGATCCGCCAAATGCGCAATGGTCGATGGGTCTGGATGATGTGCTCTACACCTCTGCCGACAGGGGAAAAACGCGAACCAAAATCCGCGAGAGGGACGCCCAAGAACGCAGATCAGAAAGCGATAATGAAAGAGCAGGCCGCGACGGCCGCGAATGCTGTATGCGGCGAAGAAGAACCCGACCGGGTCATGCAGGAGACGGTCGAGGCGGATTACCGCATGCAGGGCAACTTCGAAGCCAACATACACGACAAATTGTGGGTCAATCTCGATACTGGTTATGTTCCAAGGTTGGAAACGAACATGAAAAGTGCCGGGTTTGAGAGCTTTGTTGTTCAGGAAATTCAGCCGGCCCCCGATCTGGTAATACCTACTCCGGAGTGAACTGCCGCTCGAACCTAGTTAGAACTAGAATATAAATTTTATTAATCTTTTAAATGGGATGTGAGAAAAAGATTACAGGTAGGTTTAGAGCATTATACTAACCCAACGCCAATCCATGTCATTGGTTTCTCTGTTTCTGGAGAGAGTAGGTGCGTAATCCTGAAACACAGACTTGTTGCCGCCGGCTGTTTCTTTTAGTCGGTTGGGATTTCTCTTAGTGCTGACCTTTTTGATACACCAGCCTAAGCAGTATCGATTGATAGTGCCCGATTTGCCGGGTCGGGAGCTTATATCGGGGTTCATACTTCAAAAATCGCGGGAAATGACGAGTACAGCTATATCGATGGGTTTCCACCCTTTGGCGATTTCGGCTTTACCGAGGACTTTGATCTGGTGCACGGCCATCACAAAGGAGTTATGGCCGGCTATCATATGCAAATCGACAATTTTGTTTTTGGCGCTGAAGTGTCGGCTGCCCTCGGCAAGGTCGAAGAGGACAGCTTCCCGGACTAATAATTTGATAAGTCGGGCGAGTTCAAATTTCGCGCAGGGCTGGCTTTCGATTGCCTGTTCTTGTTTGGGCGCAGTCGGTCAGGCGATCGATAACGGCGAATATGGCGCGGGCGCCGCATTTGGAGCCAAAAGGCTCGGCCCATGGCACTGGTTTCGATTGGGCAATAACCGACCACCAGATCCTTGGGGCTCAATATACCCGTAAACAGTTGAGCAACCGTGGAACGGACTCGTTTGGCGCCATCACTATTTTCTCCGGCGTCGATACCGAACTCAGCGTGGTTCAGGACAGTCTGAAATACAAATTCGGAGAGCAGGGCGTCGGGAGAAGATCGTTTGCGCTTCAGGAAAGGTATGATTGGAGTGCTTTTGGCCTGTCAGCCAGCGGCACCTATGACGCCGACGCACTGCATGAGGTCCGCCTCGGAATGTCTTGCAAGTTCTGAGATGAACGCCGCATGGGGAAACAATAAGATTACAGGATGGAAGAAGGCCCCCCGGAATCAGCTTCTCCCTGCGCCATAGGGTGCATCAGACGTCGAGAAGCTCATCCTCGGCAAAGGCCGCGTTTTCCTGAATGAACTTGAAGCGCGCTTCCGGTTTGTTCCCCATCAACTGATCGACGACAGACCGCGTGTCATTCTCGTCAGCTTCAGCGACGTCGATCCGCAATAGCGTTCGCTTGGTGGGATCCATCGTCGTTTCTTTCAATTGCTGTGGCATCATCTCGCCCAACCCCTTGAATCGGGTTATTTCGATTTTGCCGCGCCCATTGAACACCGTATCGACGAGTTCTTGCCGATGCGCCTCGTCCCGTGCGTAAGCCGTCTTGCCCCCCTGCGAGAGCTTGAAGAGGGGCGGGACGGCCATGAAGAGATGTCCATTTCGGATGATGTCGGGCATTTCCTGGTAGAAGAACGTGATCAACAGCGATGCTATGTGCGCGCCATCGACATCGGCATCCGTCATGATGATGATACGGTCGTAGCGGAGATCGTCCTCGCGGTATTTCGAACGTGTTCCACAGCCAAGCGCCTGCACCAGGTCCGAGATTTGCTGGTTGGCGGCAAGCTTGTCACGACCGGCGGAAGCCACGTTCAATATCTTGCCCCTGAGCGGCAAAATCGCCTGACTAACACGGCTGCGTGCCTGTTTTGCAGAACCGCCTGCCGAATCCCCCTCGACGATGAAAAGTTCGGTGCCGCCGGTGGCATTGGCGGAGCAATCGGCGAGTTTGCCGGGCAAGCGCAGCTTACGCGTTGCGCTCTTGCGGCTGATTTCCTTTTCCCTGCGCCTGCGAAGCCGTTCTTCCGCGCGGTCGATCACCCAATCCAACAATTTGTTGGCTTGCCCGGGTGACGCGGCCAGCCAGTGGTCGAACGGATCCCGTACGGCATTTTCAACGATCCGCTGCGCCTCGACGGTCGCGAGCTTGTCCTTGGTCTGACCCACAAATTCCGGTTCCCGCACGAAAACCGAAAGCATGGCGGCCGCCGACGTCATTACGTCATCTGTCGTAATCATCGACACTTTCTTGTTGCCGATCATCTCGCCATACGATTTCAGCCCGCGCGTGAGCGCGATACGGAAGCCGGCCTCATGGGTGCCGCCTTCGGGTGTCGGGATGGTGTTGCAGTATGAGTGGATGAAACCATCATCGCCAAACCAGGTCACCGCCCATTCAAGTGAGCCGTTCTTGCCGGTCTGCTCGGATTTTCCGGCGAAGGGCTCGACGGTGACCTTGTGCTGGTTGCCGATAGAGGTCTCCAGATAGTCCGTCAAACCGCCGGGAAAATGGAACGTAGCCTTCGGGGGCGTTTCTTCTTTCTCGCCAAGCAGCGCCGGGTCACAAGTCCAACGAATTTCGACGCCGCCGAAAAGATAGGCTTTCGAGCGCGCCATTTTGAACAAAAGGGCAGGGGAGAATTTGCAATTCTGGCCGAATATTTCCGGGTCTGGTTTGAACCTGACCCTCGTACCGCGCCGATTGTGAACCTCGCCGGCATTGGTCAGCTTACCCTGCGGCAGACCTTTGCGGAATTCCTGGACGAAAAGCTGGCGATTGCGTGCGACTTCGACGACCACATGCTCTGACAGGGCGTTGACGACCGAAACGCCGACGCCGTGAAGGCCGCCCGAGGTCTCATAGGCCTTGCCGTTAAATTTACCGCCGGCGTGAAGCACGGTCATGACGACTTCGACAGTGGATTTGTCTTTGAATTTGGGATGGTTTTCGACCGGGATACCGCGGCCATTGTCGGTGACGGACAGATAGCCGTTGGCGTCGAGCTCCACCTCGATCCAGCTCGCATGGCCTGCAACCGCCTCGTCCATGGAGTTATCGATAACCTCCGCGAAAAGGTGATGCATGGCCTTCTCGTCGGTACCGCCGATATACATGCCCGGCCGTTTGCGGACCGGCTCCAGCCCTTCGAGTACATCGATCGAATCGGCGCCATAATCGTCACGGTCAGCCTTCGCAGCCGCTCGCTTAGGCTTTGGCTCAGGCTTTTTTTCGGCTGGCTGCCCATCCGGCTCGCCGCCGATTGAAAAGAGGTCGTTGGTATCGTCCATGGTTTTCCGCATCTGCGCCCGCCGCAAAAAGCTTGTCATTCTCTCGGGCGAGAATCAGTTATTCAAGCTACTAGCACAATGCTGCAAAATCGAGTTACCGGTTTAAAAAAAAGTCGGTTTTGCAAACAGCAAAAACCCGGCAGGTTGCCGGGTTTTCACTTGGGGCTTCCACCACGGGGGAAAGTGGAAGGCCTTATTTCACGACGCAGAAGTGATCCTTTCCGTCATAGCCTCGGAATGTTCCGGTTGAGAGCTTGAAGCTGCGATAGCGATTGTCGCACCATTCGCGCCATTTCCTGGTCCATGGTTCGTAGCTATAGCGGACATGATCCTCGTAACGGATGACACGCGGCTCGTTCAGTGATCTCCGGCGGCTCTCGTGGCTGGGGTAGATGGGGTCATAATAGTCAGCCGAGCGTTCATGAACATAGGGTCGGGTATAGGGCTGACGGGGCTGATAGATCACCTTCGGTTGATCGTAGCGTCTCGCCTCGTTGGCGATAATCGCGCCGATGGCGAAACCGATGACACCGGCCGCAAGAGCATCTCCGCCACGGTGATGATGATGGCGTTTCTTGCGGAACTTGTGCTTGTATACACGACGTTCGAACTTGTGACCGCCATGATAGCCGCCGCGCCAACCGTCACGGCTACCTGCCTCGGCGCTCGCCAATGGCAGCGCGGTAGTCGATACCAGGGCGGTTACCAAGGCTAGGCTGACGGCCTAGCCGGGCAGTTTCCACAGCTTGAGAGCTTTGGCTTGCTTCGTCATGACGGTTCTCCTTTTTCTGGCGCGAACCTCACGCCTCGTCCAATCGACGATGGCAGATTGCCAAAGCCTTGCTGAACGCAAGCTGTAAGGCTCTTTCAGACATTACGGGATGCTGAAAGGGGTCTGTTCAGGTCGCATAAATCCGGCTAAGGAACCTGCATGCAGCAGCCCCTCGACACACTCAGAATTGCGATCGCTCAACTCAATCCGGTCATGGGTGATATTCGTCATAACCTTGAGCTGGCGCGGCAGGCGCGCGCCGACGCCGCGCGTCATCATGCCGACCTCCTGTTTATGACCGAATTGTTCATTTCCGGCTATCCGCCGGAAGATCTGGTGCTCAAGCCAGCCTTTGTGAAAGCGTGTATGGACGCGGTAGCGGAGTTGGCGACCGATACGGCAGACTGCGGCCCCGGGGTCATCATAGGCTCGCCCTATGCGGAAGACAGCAAGGTCTTCAATGCGGCAGCGCTACTGGATGCTGGAAAGATCCAGACATGGCGACTGAAAGTCGATCTTCCCAATTACGGCGAATTCGACGAAAAGCGCGTATTTGCACCCGGTCCGATGCCTGGCCCGGTCAATTTTCGCGGCGTGCGCCTGGGCATACCGATCTGTGAGGATATCTGGGGCGATCTCGGGGTGTGTGAAACTCTGGCTGAGAGCGGAGCTGAAATCCTCCTGTCGCCAAACGGCTCACCATATTATCGCAACAAGATGGATATCCGCCATCAGGTAGGCCTTCGCCAGGTCATAGAGACCGGTCTTCCACTGGTCTATGCAAACCAGTTGGGCGGCCAGGACGAACTGGTGTTCGATGGCGGTTCATTCGCCTTCAATACGGACAAGTCGCTCGCCGTTCAGATGAATCAATTCGAAGAGGCTGTCTTGACGACGACCTGGCGTCGTGGCGACCATGGCTGGGTGTGTGACAAGGCTGGCGCGGTTCGTCGTCTACCGGAAGCAGATGAAGCCGATTGGCGGGCCTGCGTCATCGGACTGCGGGACTATGTCAACAAGAACGGTTTCAAGAACGTCGTAATAGGCCTCTCCGGGGGCATCGACTCCGCGATTTGCGCTGCGATAGCCGTTGACGCCCTTGGGGAAGAACGTGTCCGCTGCGTGATGATGCCTTACCGTTATACCTCGAGCGAAAGCCTTAAGGATGCCGAGGACTGCGCCGCCGCGCTGGGGGTGCGTTACGAGATCGTTCCGATCGAAGAGCCTGTTAAGGGCTTCGAAGTAGCCTTGTCCGAGACATTTGCCGGGACCAATGAAGGTGTCACGGAGGAAAACCTCCAATCGCGAACGCGCGGCACGATCCTGATGGCGATTTCGAACAAGTTCGGCTCGATGGTGGTAACGACCGGAAACAAGTCCGAAATGTCAGTCGGCTACGCTACCCTGTATGGCGATATGAACGGCGGTTACAATCCGATCAAGGATTTGTACAAGATGCAGGTTTATAGGCTGTCGGACTGGCGCAATCACCACTGTCCGTGGGATTGCAAAGGTCCAACGGGAACCGTCATCCCGCAAAATATCATTGATAAGGCGCCCTCGGCGGAACTTCGCCCGGACCAGACGGACCAGGACTCGCTGCCGCCTTATCCGGTGCTTGATGATATCCTTGAATGCCTGGTCGAAAAGGAAATGGCCGTCGATGATATCGTTGCGCGCGGCCACGATCGCGGGCTCGTTCACAAGGTCGAACACCTGCTTTATATTGCGGAATACAAACGCCGCCAGTCGGCGCCCGGCGTCAAGATCACCCGAAAGAATTTCGGTCGTGACCGCCGCTATCCGATCACCAACCGTTTCAGGGACAGAAGCTGACCCGTCTGCTGACGACGATCAGTCGCAATGCCGGACAACCATATTGAGGATCGGGTCATCTGCATTGCTGCAGACAAGTGCGCCCCAGATATAACCCTCATTACTATCGCCTAAAGCGATCTTAAACCAGAAGAACCCGTCAAGAAATTCGCCGGTATTCTCAAGGATCATAACCGGCGTTCCGGCCTCGAGGCTGGCGATCTTCTCGGATTGCGGCGACGGCATTGCCCGTACGGTCTGGAATCCCAGGCCCGGTGCATTGAAGCTTGGCCACCGGTAACCGTCCTCTGCGCCGTAAAGCGCCACAGCCGTCAGGCTGTCGCGGCTCTGATAGCAGTCGGCGTAACCGCCATCTGGCAGTTCAAGCCGCCCCGTCGGAGCAAATCCGCGAAAGGTATAGTTGCCATTTGAAAAACTGAATTGACCGCCGGGACCACTGCTGGATTGCGCGTCCAGTTTTGTTTCGACGCTGTTGACTTTCAGGAATGCGCTCGACCATTCCAGATCCAAGCCAATTGATGCGCTGAAGCCGCGATTGTAGCAGACGAAGTCGTAGCCCGGAGATGCATTCGCAGCCGTCGCAGTAATCAGAAGTGAAATCATGACGCAAAAACCTCCGATCGATCGCATTCGGAATCCTTTCGGTTTAATGCAGCTTGCAGTATGGCCGTTCGTGTGAGATTGCCGATATTGGCCGACAGCTAAGCCTAGCAAGCACTGCCTGAAACGCAACGCAAAACAGATCTGCCGTAAGAATTATGCGGCGGAATTCCGGTATAAATACTTGTCTTATTTGTCTTTTCTTCGCGAAAATGCGCGCTGGCTCGCTGGCGGGTTCCTGCTCTGCTTCCTATCTTCCTTCGGGCAGACCTTTTTCATCGCGCTTTCCGGCGGGGAGATTCGGGCAACATTCGATCTATCCAACGGAGAGTTCGGGTCTCTCTACATGATGGCGACACTGGCAAGCGCACTGACGCTTCCTCAGCTTGGCCGGATTGTCGACCATCTGAGCGTTGCCCGGACCATTCTCATCGTGATGCCGCTTTTTGCTTTGGCGTGTCTAATGATGTCTTCGGTGACATCCGTCCTGTTGCTGGGCCTGACCTTGTATCTTCTTCGCCTTTTGGGCCAGGGCATGATGACCCACATCTCGATCACCGCAATGGGGCGTTGGTATTTCGGGCATCGCGGTCGCGCCGTCTCCCTTGCAACGCTCGGCCATCAGACCGGCGAGGGCGTGTTGCCCATCCTGATGGTCTCCCTTTTTGTCATGCTCGGCTGGCGGATGAGCTGGATGTTCTGGAGCGGGTTTCTGGTTCTGATCGCTCTGCCGATCGTTTACCTGCTGATGCGCGTTGAACGCATGCCCCGGTCCACCGACTTGCCCGAGAAGCGGCAATCCTCCAGAGACTGGACTCGCGGCGATGTGGTGCGCGATCCATTGTTCTGGGCAATGCTGATGGGGGTGCTGGCATCACCGTTCATCGGCACGACCATCTTCTTTCACCAGGCCTATCTCGTAGAATTGCGCGGATGGGATCGGGAGATATTCGCCTCCGCCTTCATCGTTATGGCGATAATGACGATTGTTTTTGCTCTCATCTGCGGTCTTCTGATCGACCGGTTCGGATCGCCGAGAATTCTGCCTGTGTATTTGCTGCCACTATCGGCAGCTTGCATCGGCCTGGCAGTCATAGAATCCGAGACGGGGATATTCGTTTTCATGGCGCTACTCGGCATTTCCTACGGTTTTGCCTCCACCCTTTTCGGCGCCCTCTGGCCGGAGATCTACGGTACCCGCCATCTGGGAGGGATAAGGTCGATTACGGTCGCTTTGATGGTGTTGGCAACCGCCATGGGGCCGGGCGTAACCGGAGTCCTGATCGACCTTGAAATACCCTATCCGGCGCAAATAATTGCGATGGGTTTCTATTGTCTTGCAGCCGCGATCATAATGCTGTTTGTATCCCGCAAACTCGTTGCCCGGACTTGAGAGGGATCATCCTGACGTCATGACTGATCACAAGAATTCAACGGTTGTCCGGTTTGCCCCATCGCCGACCGGCAATATCCATATTGGCAACGCCCGCACCGCTTTGATCAACTGGCTCTATGCCCGCAAGCATGGCGGCAGCTTCATACTTCGCTTCGACGATACCGATGTGGCGCGCTCCAAGCAGGAATACGCTGACGGGATCGAGCGCGACCTTCAATGGCTCGGCATCAATCCGGACCGGATCGAGCGGCAGTCCGCAAGGTTCGATGCCTACGAACGCGCTACCGAGCAGTTGAAGGCCGAAGGATTGCTCTATCCTTGTTATGAGACGCCGGAGGAGCTTGAGCGCCAACGGAAACAGCTTGCCATGCGTGGGCTCCCGCCGGTCTATAACCGTGTGGCGCTGAAATACACGCCAGAGGATCTGGCGCAGTTCGAGAGCGAGGGCCGCCGGGCCCATTGGCGTTTTCTTTTGCCGAAGCACGACGACGATCCCTTTGTCACCAAACGGACGGAAATCACCTGGCAGGATCTCGTTAGAGGCGACCAAACCGTTGACCTGGCCTCGATGTCCGATCCGATCCTGATCCGCGAAGATGGGACCTGGCTCTATACCTTGCCAAGTGTCGTGGACGATATCGACATGGGCGTTACACATGTCATTCGTGGCGACGATCATGTAACCAATACGGGTACGCAGATTGCGATTTTCCGGGCATTGGGTGCGGAGGCCCCGGGCTTCGGGCACCACAACCTGCTGACGACTGCAAGCGGCGAGGGGCTGTCGAAGCGGCTTGGCTCCCTATCGATCATGGCTCTTGCCGAAGATCACTACGAGCCAATGGCCGTGGCATCGCTGGCAACTCTGATCGGAACTTCCGATGCTGTCGAAGCGGTCGGAACCATGCACCAACTGGTGGATCGTTTCGATATTAGCCGCATCACGAAATCCGCCGCAAAATTCGATGTTGCCGAACTCGATCAACTTAATGCCCGCCTTGTTCACGCATTGGATTACGCTTCGGTTAAAGCCCGCCTGAAACGCGTTGGAGCAGATGGGGGCGAGGCCTTCTGGGAAGCGGTCAAGGGCAACCTGGCGAAGGTTGAAGATGCCTCCTTCTGGTATGCTAAGATTAAGGATGCCGCGCCCGTGATCGAAGAAGAAGACAGGGAATTTATTGCGCTTGCACAGGAACTGCTGCCCGGCGAACCGTGGGACGAAACAACTTGGTTGCAGTGGACTTCCGCTCTTAAAAAACAATCCGATCGTAAGGGTAAAGGTCTGTTCATGCCGCTCCGCAAAGCGCTGACGGGCGTCGATCACGGCCCCGAATTGGGGCCGCTTCTGCTCCTCATTGGACGGGAAAATACACTGGCCCGACTATCCTGATCTTGGTCTTCTGGCCCGTATCCACCGTATTTTCATCGCTGCCGCCTAAAAGCGACCTGATGGCTGCGACGCTCAGGCCGCCATCTAGATTTTCAGCTTGCGCAGCCGAAAGGCCAAAATCGATCCTGGGCGATGGCGTAGCCATTTGCTGTTTTTCTGCCTCTGCGCGTTTTTCCATTTCTTCGGAAAAATCGCGCTCTGTACCCGCAATTTGCTGGAAATTGCTATCGTCAGACTTGCAACTGCAGTCCGGGTAAATCGCTTTGCGATAAGCAAAAGCGTTGGAAAGCTCGCTATATGGCTGTCTGTTGAGATAGGAAATCGCGGTTTCCTCGTCTCCGTTTGGCATGGGATGAAAGAAAAGTCGGACATCTGCCCCTGGGCACATCTGCTCGCATTGCGCAAGATCCTGCTCGAACCGGTTCTCGACCGTGGAAAAGCTGATCGGGAAATAATAGCCGTCACAGGTTCGCACGCAAAGGGTTCGGAAAGTGCCGAAGCGCCCATTCAGTTCGGAATTGTAATTTCCATACGCGCCATCATTGTAATAGGTGCGCGTGCCGAAAATTTGCTCCAAAATCGTTCTGCGCCGTGACGGAGCAGATTCGGAACTAGCCTGCTGGTTTTGATATCCGGCTGCGCAACCGTAGCGGCGCAGTTTGGACAGGATACGATTCCGTTCGCCGATCCCGCCACCGCCGGAACTAAGGCGCGCGCGCTCTGCCTTGAGTTTACCGAGATTGGACATCATCTGCCGAAGGCTTGTGGTGATCCGGTTGCAAACGCTGCTCTGCCTGTAATTACAGCCATTGCGCTCCCAGGCGCGTTCGGTCTTGCGGATCTGAAGATTCTGCTGTTGAACGGCTCTGCCGAACTTTTCGAAACGGCGGGAATTCCCACCGGTATTACCGGTGTTGACTGCCCGCAGCTGTGCCTCTAGGGCCTGGCAAAACCGATTTTGAGCAAAGACGGGCGACACGCCCACTCCCAGAAGGCAAATCAGCACGAGCGGTATCAGCATTTGCATATTGCCTGTTGTGCCGGTTTTAAGCCGCATGCTTGCGATAACCCTGTGCCTTGGATACCAGACGCTTATACACAAGTTGAGCGCGGATGTTCCGCGAATCAAATACCGTCGCGGAATTTATTATGCCGCGTTGAATTTGTTTATGAAGCCTGTTCCCGGCAAAAACCGGACATTCGGTTCTAAAAAGTCAGCGTGCATCTTCTGTCTTCAGTTGAATAGCCTCCACAGCGGCTATTGAGCTGATATTGAAAACGCCACGCGAGGTGACCGCCGGGGTTAACACATGCGCCGGCTTTGCGGCACCCAGCAATATTGGCCCGACCTGAAGGCCGTCCGTCATCTGTTTTGCGACTGTCAGCGTGATATTCGCAGCGTCGAGATTTGGGAATACCAGCAGGTTCGCCGGACCCTTGAGGCGCGCAAGTGGCATTACCTTGTCTCGGATGAGTTGCGATAGCGCAGTGTCGCCATGCATCTCGCCATCCACTTGCAAATCGGGATTCAACTCGTGAAGTATTTCCGCAGCTCGGCGCATCTTCATTGTAGACGGCGTGTCCCGTGAACCGAAATCGGACAGGGAAAGCAAAGCCGCTTTAGGCTGTATTCCGAATTGGCGCATTGCCCGGGCCGCCAATTGAGTCATGGCGACGATTTCTTCCTCCCTGGGGCATTCGCGAACATGGGTATCGCACATGAAAAGTTCGAGGTTTTGGTTCAGCAGCAGGGTAAGGCCAGCCAGTTCGCTGACGCCGTCCTGAAATCCTATGATCTGCCGGACATATTCCAGATGCCGTGAGAAGCGTCCCTCCAGCCCGCAAATCATGGCATCTGCGTCGCCGAGCACCACCGCCAGCGATGCGATGACGGTCGTATTGGTTCGAACCAGCAGTTTAGCTGTTTCCGGCGTGGTGCCGCGTCTCCCGGTAAGCGCCAGATAGTGATCCGTATACTGTTTGTAGCGCGGGTCGCTTTGCGGGTTGATTATCTCGAAATCCTTCTCGGGCTGCATGGTGAGCCCATAGATCTCGAGCCGTTTCTCGATCACTTTCGGCCGTCCGACGAGGATCGGGAAAAACGCGCCTTCTTCAATCCCGACCTGCGCGGCCCGCATCACCCGTTCGTCTTCTCCATCGGCGTAGATGACGCGCTTTTTATCCTTCCGCGCGGTTTCGATGATCGGTTTCATTATCAGGCCAGAGCGAAAGACGAACCGGTTCAGCTGGTCCATGTACGCGTCCCAGTCCTCGATCGGCCGTGTCGCAACAGCGCTTTCCATCGCCGCCTTGGCGACCGCCGGTGCAATCCGCAGAATAAGCCGCTGATCGAATGGCGAGGGGATCAGGTATTCGGGCCCGAAGGTCGGCGTATCGCGTCCGAGCTTGTCGCCGAGCACATCCGAAGGCTCCGCCTGCGCCAATTCCGCAATAGCCATTACTGCGGCAAGTTTCATTTCCTCGTTGATCTCCGTAGCGCCGACATCAAGGGCGCCCCGGAAGATGAACGGAAAACAGAGCACGTTGTTGACCTGGTTCGGGTAATCCGACCGGCCTGTACAGATCATCGCATCCGGACGCGCTTCCTTGGCGACTTCCGGCATGATTTCGGGGGTCGGATTGGCCAGCGCCATGATCATAGGATTGGGCGCCATTTCCTTCAGCATTTCGGGTTTCAGAATACCGGCAGAAGAAAGCCCAAGAAAAACATCCGCTCCTTCCATCAGGTCGGCGAGATTTCGCGCATTGGTATCGCGCGCATATTGTGCCTTGTAAGGGTCCATGCGCTCTTTTCTGCCCTGGTAGATAACGCCGGCAGAGTCGGCCACCCAGATATTCTCCTTTTGCGCGCCCATGCTGACCAGGATATTGAGGCATGCGATGGAGGCAGCGCCTGCTCCGGAAGCGACGATTTTCGTCTCCGGCAGTTTCTTTCCCGCAAAGCCAAGCCCGTTCAGAATGGCCGCCGCCGCAATAATGGCAGTGCCGTGCTGGTCGTCATGAAAGACCGGGATATTCATCCTTTTGCGGAGATTTTCCTCGATCGCAAAGCACTCTGGTGCCTTGATATCTTCAAGATTGATACCGCCGAAGGTCGGTTCCAGCGCTGCAACGACATTGCAGAACTTGTCGACATCCGTTTCATCGACCTCGACATCGAAAACATTGACTCCTGCAAATTTCTTGAACAGGACAGCCTTACCCTCCATCACCGGCTTGGAGGCAAGCGGGCCGATATTCCCGAGCCCGAGCACGGCGGTCCCGTTCGAGATTACAGCGACCAGATTGCCCCGGGACGTGTAATCCCGCGCGGTGTCTGGGTCGCTAGCAATATGCAGGCAGGGTGCCGCAACGCCCGGGGAATAGGCAAGCGCCAGATCGCGCTGGTTGCCAAGCGGCTTCGATGGCGTGATGACAAGTTTGCCGGGCAGGGGATATTTGTGAAAGTGCAGCGCAGCTTCTTCTAGTTCGTTGGCTGGCTTATAAGCGGGCTTCTCTTCGCTGCCAGCGACGGTTTTCTTTGTCATTTTCTTTTTGCCGTTTCTTGAAATCTATTGATCAGAACGCGTTCGGGTTGAGACCGCCATCGATCAGGAAGTTCTGACCGGTGATGTAGCCTGCATGCGCCGAGCAGAGAAACGCGCAAAGAGCGCCGAATTCGCTGGCGGTGCCAAAGCGTTTTGCGGGGATGGCCGAAACGGATTTCGCAGCTTCTTCTTTGACGGTAGTTCCATTCTTCTTTGCCAGGAATTCGAGGTTCCCTCGGATCCGGTCGGTATCCATCTTTCCTGGTAAAACCTGGTTGATCGTTACGTTTTTGTCCGCCACGCCGCGTGCGACGCCGGCCAGAAACGCCGTCAGACCAGCTCGGGCGCCCGATGAAAGATCGAGGCCCGGGATCGCGGAGTAGACGGAAAGCGACGTGATGTTGACGACACGGCCGAACCCGCGCTCCGCCATGCCGTCCATGGTCTTTTGAACGAGCTCGATCGGCGTGATCATATTCTGGATAACGCCATCGATCATTTTCTCGCGGTCGAGCTCTCTGAAATCGCGCGAGGGCGGACCGCCATTGTTATTGATAAGAATGTCTGGCTCTGGGCATTGCTCCATCAGCGCTACCTGAGTTTCCGGCAGCGAGATGTCACCAAGGACCGGAATGACCGTCGACCCCGTTCGCTCGGATATTTCACGGGCGGTGTTTTTCGTCACTTCCTCGTTGCGACCGTTCAGGAAGACGTTGCATCCGGCATCCGCCAGATGTTCGGCGCATCCTCGGCCAAGACCGCGGCTACCCGCGCAGACAATTGCATTCTTTCCTGAAATTCCCAGATCCATGATCCCTCCCATCCGGTATTATGTTGCCGGTTATCACTTGCCCCAAACCGGGCAAGCAGTAAAACCACATTGTGCGATGTTTTGCCAAGCGTGGGCTTTCCGTTTCGAATATTTGTATTAGAGCTTAGACGATTCACAGTTCTTATTCAGCCTCCTTGAAATCCTTTCGGTCAAAGGAAAAATGCATGAAATTACCGGTATTTGAGGATGTGAAACGGGCTACTGGAAGAATTCATGGTTTCGCCGTGCCGACGCCGCTTTTGTCGCCTCCGGTTCTCAATGAACTGACCGGCGCAACGGTCTACCTGAAACCGGAAAACCTCCAGCGGACCGGGTCCTTCAAATTTCGCGGTGCTTATAATGCGCTTTCGCTTCTCGATGACGAGGCGCGCGCAGCTGGCATTGTAGCTGTATCTTCCGGGAATCATGGTCAGGGGATTGCCGAAGCGGCAAGGCTTCTTGGCATCCACGCCACAGTAATCATGCCATTCGATGCCCCGGCAATGAAAATCGAGCGGGTACGCCGATCGGGCGCTGCCGTCGAGCTATATGACCGGGTGACCGGCGATCGTGAGACGCTTGCGCGGGAACTGGTTGAAAGAACCGGCGCCACATTTATCCATCCGTTTAATCACCCCGATGTAATCGCCGGGCAGGGTACCGTCGGCCTTGAAATCGCCCGGGATCTTCAGGCAAGGGAGGAAACGCCTGATCATGTGTTTGTTTGTACCGGCGGCGGCGGATTAACTGCCGGGGTAGCTTTGTCGGTTCTGGAAGTATTTGTGAAGGTAAGGGTTCATACGTGCGAACCGGAAGGGTTCGACGACTACCGGCGTTCGCTCGAATCCGGGAGAATCGAGCAAAATCTACGGCGGGACGGCTCGGTTTGCGACGCAATCATTACGCCGTCACCCGGTGAAATCAGCTTCGAGATGAACCGTAACAGGCTTGCCGAAGGTATGGTTGTCACAGACAGGGAAGCAATGGATGCAGTTGCCTTCGCCTTTTGTGAGTTGAAATTGGTTCTTGAGCCGGGTGGCGCGGTTGGGTTGGCGGCGCTCCTCAAGAGTGGCAAGCAATTTTCCGGAGAAACAATTGTTGTCGTGCTGTCCGGCGGAAACATCGATCCGGAGCTGATGCTGAAGGCGCTCGGCGGACAAAAATGAGCGCGACACCGAACCAGAATAGCGCAACCTTTGAAACAGCGCCGCCATTTTTTTCCGGTCGTCTTGCCGCTGCTTACATCGTGCAGTTCCTGTTCATCGGTCTCTATACGCCGTTCTTTCCGGTCTGGCTCGAATATGAGGCGCTGACACCGATAGAAATCAGCACCGTGCTCGCTTTCCCGCTTCTGGTTCGCGTACTGGCCACCGTGCCAATGATGTGGGTGGCGGACTACCACCCGGACCGGGCGAAGCTGTTCTCGATGCTGTATACGCTGGCGATGCTTGCCATGATGGGCTTTCTTGCCGTT
>JAHEHW010000329.1 GCA_024639745.1 Salaquimonas sp.
TTTCGAGGCTTGGCAGGAATGGGTTACCGGCGACGATGGTGCCAGGGTTACGAGTTCCGATGATTACCCCGTTGTGCGGCGCAGAGGTGAGGTTTCCATCATCGGTCTGAATTCCGCCCGCGCATCAGCGCCATTCTTGGCGACCGGCTCGTTCAGAAAGAGACAAGCAGAGCGATTCCAGAACCTTCTCGAAGCCGAAGGCCGCAAGGGACAATGCAGGGTCGTCCTCATTCATCACCCGCCCTATCACGGTGCAACCAAGCGCCATAAACGCCTGATCGGCATAGACCGGTTTCTTTCCGCCGTTTCAAAAGCCGGCGCCGAATTGGTCCTGCACGGCCATACTCATCTGGCAACGCTTACCTATATCGAAGGTGCCGGAAAACAGATACCAGTAGCCTGCGTTCCGGCGGCCTATCAATGGATCGGCGGGAAACATCCTCCCGCAGGAATCAACCTGTTTGAAATCATGAGACACGACAGCAGCTACCGGATAAGGCTCATACTCCACGGCCTTTCAGGCAAATCCGGAAACCCGGAATTCGTGGCAAATCCTGCAATCGAAATAACCAGACCGATCAGTTGATCGGAATGCTTGCCAGAAACCTGGGAATATCACCGAACCACGCCCATGCGATCATGGCCGCCCCCCCGGCGATAAGCCCGATCAGGAACCACAGAAAAAACGAGGCAATCGAACTGCCTGCCCCTGTTTCCGGGCTGGCTTGCACGCTCTCCTCCGGTTCTTCGGTTTTCTCACCAGCGAAATCGTAACCTTTCATGGCGATCCAATCGCCCTCGATCATGCGCTCACGCATCAGGATCCGCTCGGCGATGTAGCGCGTGACCAACTGTTTCATCTCTTCGCGTTCATCGCTACGGCCGATAACGGTGCGGCCCATGCGCGTATCCTTGATGAATTCATAGGAACGGCGGTCGCGGCCCATCCGGACGAACGAAGTCATATCGATCCAGAGCCGCGGCGTCTCGCCCATGCTCAATGCGAATTCGAACTGATCGTTTTCATCAGGAACATCTTCAAAAACCGGTTGAAGATCTTGCGCGAGCAATTCGAGCCTGGCACGGCTCGTCTGCTTCATTTCAACGACAACATCGTCACGATTTGCCTGATCATTACGCACGCTTTCAATCGCTTCTGCCAGATCGTTCACACACTTCTCGATCTGTTTTGCGTCGAGTTCGGTTTCATTCATCGGCGCTCTCCATCGGCCCGCTATTCCACTGTCGGGCCGTTTGACATGCTTAACATTGGGTTAATGTATATCTGTTTTCCAGAAAAAAAGCAGCCCGGCAAACCTCACAGGGGTTTGCCGGGACGTTTATTCCCGTATTTCTTGCAAAGTCGCTACCTTGCAAATCAGGCGGCTTTCTGCCCGGTCTTGGCAATAAAGCGGTTCACGGACGAGATGACGGCTTCGAGAGAAGCGGCCACGATATTCGTGTTGATCCCTACGCCGTAAACCTTCCCTCCGCCAACTTCGCATTCCATGTAACAGATCGCCGCCGCATTGGCGCCCTGCTTCAGCGAATGCTCCGAGTAGTCATTGATCGTGAGGTCGATCCCGAGATGCTTCTTCAGGGCGTCGACGAAACCGTCGATTGGTCCGGTGCCGATACCCTCTATCGCTGTCTGCGCGTTTCCGTCGAGGATATCGGCGTGAACCTTCCGTCGATCCCTGTTCCCACCATCACTTGCGGTAGTGTGATCGATATATTTCAGTCGCCCGTCGCCCTGGTCGACATAGACCCGCATGAACTCATCGTAAATTCTCTTGGAAGGCAGTTCCTTGCCCTCGCGATCCGTGATGTCCTGTATGATGCCACGAAATTCTATCTGCAGATTTCTCGGAAGGTTGATGCCGTAATCCTCCTGCATGATATAGGCGATACCGCCTTTTCCCGACTGCGAATTGATCCGTATGATGGCCTCGTAGGTCCGGCCCACATCCTGCGGATCGATCGGCAGATACGGCACTTCCCAGACCGGTTTGTTCGCCTTCCGGATCGCCTTCATGCCCTTGTTGATGGCATCCTGGTGCGAACCGGAGAACGCGGTGTAAACCAGCTCGCCGACATAGGGATGGCGCTCCGGAATTCTAAGTTCGTTGGAATATTCATAAACGCTCTTGATCCGCTCGATATCAGAGCAATCGAGATTGGGGTCCACACCCTGAGTGTACATGTTCAGGGCGAGCGTAACGATATCAACATTCCCTGTCCGCTCTCCATTTCCGAACAACGTGCCTTCCACGCGGTCAGCGCCAGCCATCAGGCCAAGTTCGGTAGCGGCGATCCCAGTGCCCCGATCGTTATGCGGATGCAGGGAGACGATCAGGTTCTCCCTGTTGTCGAGGTTGCGGCACATCCATTCGATCTGATCTGCGTGGATGTTCGGCGTCGACATCTCGACGGTAGCCGGCAGATTGACGATCAATTTGTTGTCCGGAGTCGGCTGAATAATCTCGCTGACCGCATTGCAGATATCCAGCGCAAAATCGAGCTCGGTTCCGGTAAAGCTCTCCGGCGAATACTGAAAGCGGTAACCGCCTCCGGCTGCCTCCGCCATGTCCCGCACCAGTTTCGCCGCATCGGTGGCGATCTTCTTGATTCCGGAACGGTCCTGCTGAAAGACGACGCGCCGCTGCAACTCGGACGTAGAATTGTAGAAATGAACAATCGGACGTTTCGCACCATGAAGCGCCTCGAATGTCCGCTGAATCAATTCGGGGCGGCACTGCACCAGGACTTGCAGCGAAACGTCTTCGGGCACATTGCCCATCTCGATGCACCAGCGCGCAAAATCGAAATCCGTCTGTGACGCGGATGGAAAACCGATCTCAATCTCCTTGAAACCCATATCCAGGAGCAGATTGAACATCCGTTCCTTTCGGTCTTGGCCCATCGGATGGATGAGCGCCTGATTTCCGTCGCGCAAATCTACGGAGCACCAAATCGGTGCCTCGGTAATCGTTTTGGACGGCCACTGTCGATCCGCCAGATCGACGGGCGGATAGGGTCTGTACTTTACGCCTGCTTGCGGCATGC
>JAHEHW010000330.1 GCA_024639745.1 Salaquimonas sp.
TGTGGTCGCTTCCCGCCACACCGCGATCGTCGGCAAAGTGGACCGTCAGTCTCCGATCCTGAATTCGAAGATTCATGAGATCAACCTTAACCCGTATTGGACGGCGCCGGTTTCGATCGTGAAGAAAGACATCATACCGCTGATGCAAAAGGATCCGGGCTATCTGACGCGTAATTCGATCCGGATTTATGCACCGGACGGCACGGAATTGGCACCGGAAACGGTCGACTGGAATTCCGACGAAGCCGTGAAATACATGTTCCGGCAGGACCCCGGCAAAATCAACGCGATGGGATCTGTAAAGATCAACTTCCCGAACCCGCATGCCGTCTACATGCACGATACGCCGCAGCAAAGCCTTTTTGGAAAATTGCTGCGTTTCGAGTCTTCCGGTTGCGTCAGGGTGCAGAATGTTCGCGATCTGGTGGTCTGGCTGACAAAGGAGACGCCAGGCTGGAACCGTAGTGAAATTGAACGGGTTATCGAGAACGGCGATCGAATTGACGTCGAACTCACCGAGCCGGTGCCGGTCTATTTCACTTACATTACCGCGTGGGTGACCGCCGAGGGCGCCGTCCAGTTCCGTGACGACATCTATCACCGGGACGGCGTGGAAGAGCTCGCGCTCGGTACCGGTACGACCCTTTAGCGGAATCTCACTGCTCGCGGCCTCCAAATGGCGGATTTGCGGTCATTTGTCATGGTGAAAACCGCTCGGGCTAGTTCCGACTTCGCAATCAGTATGCTATCAGCCGCACACGAAGCGTGGGCGATGCGCGGAAACTGATTTATCATCGCCGGCAACCGGCTCTCTGACAAGTTGGAATGCGGCTCGGAGTGTCGCTGCCAAATCATGGTGAGTTGCCGGAAACGCCATCGACAGGGAAAACTCTCATGGACCAGACCGTGGAAAAACAAACCGCTGAACTCGACGCATTCTTCAACAAGCCGCTTGCTGAAGTTGATAAGGAAATTTTCGACGCGATTGAGAGCGAGTTGGGTCGTCAGCGTCACGAGATTGAGTTGATCGCTTCTGAGAACATCGTCTCCCGGGCGGTCATGGAAGCCCAAGGCTCCGTGATGACCAACAAATACGCGGAGGGGTATCCCGGCAAGCGGTATTATGGTGGCTGTCAATTTGTCGATATCGCCGAGAAATTGGCCATCGACCGTGCCAAGAAGCTGTTCGGCGCTGAATTTGCCAATGTCCAGCCGAACTCCGGATCGCAGATGAACCAGGCGGTGTTCCTCGCTCTGCTGCAACCGGGCGATACCTTCATGGGGCTGGATCTGAATTCCGGCGGGCACCTGACGCACGGTTCTCCGGTCAATATGTCTGGCAAATGGTTCAATGTCGTATCTTACGGCGTTGCCAGGGAGACCGAGGTCATCGATATGGACGAGGTCGAGGCCAAGGCGAAAGAGCATAAGCCTAAACTCATTATCGCCGGTGGCACTGCCTATTCCCGTTTTTGGGACTGGAAACGCTTCCGTGAGATCGCAGACTCCGTCGGCGCTTATCTCATGGTGGATATGGCTCACATCGCCGGCCTGGTTGCGGGTGGCGTTCATCCGTCACCGGTTCCGCACGCCCATGTGGTCACTTCCACAACGCATAAATCGCTGCGCGGACCGCGCGGGGGTCTTATCCTGAGCAATGATACCGATATTGCTAAAAAACTGAATTCGGCTGTGTTTCCCGGCCTGCAGGGCGGGCCGCTGATGCATGTCATCGCGGCCAAGGCGGTTGCGTTCGGAGAAGCGCTGGAGCCTTCCTTCAAAGCCTATGCGAAGGCGGTTGTCGAAAATGCCGATGCGCTTGCCAAGAATTTGGTTCAAAACGGCCTGCGGATCGTCTCCGGCGGCACTGAGAACCACTCCATGTTGGTCGATCTTCGCGCGAAGAACGCCACCGGCAAACGCGCTGAGGCAGCCCTTGGCCGCGCAAACATCACATGCAATAAGAACGGTATCCCATTCGACCCGGAAAAACCGTTCGTAACCTCGGGTATCCGCCTCGGAACCCCGGCGGGTACGACACGTGGCTTTGGCGTCAGTGAGTTCGAGGAAATCGGCGATCTGATCACCGAAGTGCTCGATGGTCTGAAAAACTCTCCGGAAGATGCGGACAACGCTGCCGTCGAAAAAGCGGTCCAGGAGAAGGTGATCGCGCTCACCGATCGCTTCCCGCTGTATCCGTATAAGGGTTAGTCTCCGGTTCGTTTTCCGTGGGTTGTTGTTCGCCGTTTATTTGTAGGGTAACTAGCGACCAGCGTCCCACGGAGAACAAAAGTCGAATATGCGCTGTCCTTATTGCTCCTCAATCGAATCCCAGGTGAAGGACTCGCGTCCTACGGACGACAACACCGCAATTCGCAGACGGCGTGTCTGCACCGATTGCGGCGGACGTTTCACCACGTTTGAACGGGTTCAGTTGCGGGAGCTTTTCATCCTGAAAAAGTCAGGCAAACGCGTGCCGTTCGATCGGGAGAAGCTGGAACGGTCAATTCAGACAGCGACACGCAAACGGAATCTTGACCCGGAGAGGGTCGAAAGACTGATCAATGGCATCGTCCGCCAACTCGAAGCGCGTGGCGAGGAAGACATCTCGTCAAGCGATATCGGGCTGCTTGTCATGGAGGGACTGAAGCAAATCGACGAGGTCGCCTATGTTCGCTTTGCTTCCGTTTACAAGGATTTCAAGGAAGCCAAGGACTTCGAAGGATTCCTTCGTGCCATGGAAGAGGATTGAGCGTGCCTGGTCGCCGCTTGAGCGCTAGATTTCCGTTCCGCCAATTATCTGAGATCAATGCTTTGATTGACGCCTAAAAGCCATGCATCGGCCAGATGATTCGGCCGTTTCTTGGGTGGGGCATGGGCTTGCTGGCGGTTACCTAAGCAAATTCTTGGGTAACCCCGGACGCGATCAGCATCGACACCATCTCCTGCTGAAATGTAAGTATGGCGATCTCTTGCTAAACGACCTGATCAGGCGGCAGTGCGCCAGTAGATTGGCCATTCATCGGTTTGCCGAGTACCGCGTCTGCATAATCGGATTCCGCCAG
>JAHEHW010000331.1 GCA_024639745.1 Salaquimonas sp.
AACGCGTGCGCATCCGCGCCTTCATATATTCGGACAACTGGAAGCTCGGCTGCAGCATGCAGATCAGATGATCCTTGCAGGCCTGAACGAGGGTACGTGGCCACAAAACGCCTCGGACGATCCATTCTTGAACCGACCCATGAAAGCCGGGATCGGTCTTGCCTTGCCCGAACGTCGAATTGGCCTTGCCGCCCATGACTTCGTTCAATTTTCCGGTGCGAGTGAGGTCGTATATACCCGGTCGAAGCGATCGGGAGATTCGCCGACCGTTGCATCGCGCTGGCTTCAGAGATTGTATGCTTATCTCGGTGAAAAGAGAAAAGATCAGCTTCACCGACGCGGCGAACGTTATCTTTCCTATGCACGGGCAATCGACGACAGGGTCGAACGGCAAGGGCCTGCGACGCAACCCTGCCCGAAGCCTCCTGTTGCCACCAGGCCCAAGCGTTTGTCAATCACGGAAATCGAAACCTGGATACGTGATCCATACGCAATCTATGCCAAGCATATTTTGAAACTTCAGCCTCTTCCGCCTCTCAATCGCACGGCCGATCCTGCGCTTAGGGGCCAACTCTACCATGAAATACTGGCAGGCTTCATCCAGCAAGCCGGCGATATGCCAAAAGATGAGGCGCGAACGCTTTTAGCCGGTTTGGCCGAAAACATATTATCGAAGGCTCAGTTACCAAACGAAACGGCGCTTGCGTGGCGCCATCACTTCGAACGGATTGCGGATGGTTTTATCGATTGGGAGTTCGGACGCAGCGAATCAGTTACCAGATCCTGGTGCGAAGTTCCTGCCGAACACGAGATGGCAAACGGGGAGTTCGTTCTGCGCGGCATTGCAGATCGTATCGATAGTCTGAACGAAGGCAAGGTAGCGGTAATCGACTACAAGACGGGCAGTTATCCAAGCAAGAAAGTCGCCAGGCTTCTGGCACCACAACTGGCGCTCGAGGGCGCGCTTGTTGCCCGGGGCGCGTTTACCGGGATAGACCCCGCGCAACCAGCCAGCTTGTATTTCGTCCGTCTTCGGCCACGGAGTGCTTTTGAAGCGGAAGACATCAGCTTTGAAAACAAGAAAATCGTGATATCCGCAGAGGCTATCAGTGAGGACGCGTATCAACGTCTAATAGCTCATATCAATGCCTATCAGGACTCTGAGCAGGGCTACCTGTCGCGTTACGCGCCTGCACTCGAACAAGAAATGAGTGGGACCTATGACCATCTTGCGAGGGTCCGGGAATGGTCGATTGGCGAGGATGCCGACGGGGACAATAGCTGATGACCGAACAAGGAGAGATCCAACGGCAATCGGTCGCTAATATCACTGATCCCAGCAAAACCGTTTGGGTTTCGGCTAATGCCGGGTCGGGCAAGACCTATGTATTATCGCGTCGGGTCATTCGGTTGATGCTCGAAGGCGCCAAACCCTCCGAGCTATTATGCCTGACATTCACCAAGGCAGCTGCCGCCGAGATGGAGAACAGGGTCTTCGAGATCCTTGGTGAGTGGGTGATGCTAGAGGCCTCCGAACTCAAGAAGGCTTTACGCGGACTGACCGGAAAGGAACCCGGCGACGCCATACTGGAGCGGGCCCGGCGCCTGTTTGCGATCGCACTCGACACACCCGGAGGATTGCGGATCCAGACAATCCACGCCTTTTGCGAATCATTGCTTCATCAGTTCACTCTCGAAGCCAATGTTCCCGGCTATTTCGAGTTGATGGACGACGTCGAACAAGCGAGCCTGATCGCCGAAGCTCGGCAGGCAGTTCTCGGTGGTATGGCCAGCTTGGATGACGCGATACTAGATCATCTCGACAATATCAGGGATGGCGCCAGCGAAGATGCGCTTCAGCAGGGCGTGACTGAATTGATCAACAAGCGCGAATTGCTTCGGGAGTTTCTTGGCGAACATCCTGAAACTGCCATTGCCCAGATTTTCAAGGCTCTGACTGTGGATCCTAATGACACCGAGAGCCAACTTTTCGACCGATTCCGAGCCGAGACAGGCTATTCCCCTGACGATCGTGCGCTCCTTGACGCCGAACTACATGCCAAGGACGGCAAGGCAGCAAAGAAGATTTTGGCCGACCTTGAAATGCTTGATCGCGCGCAAGATCCGATTGAGCAGCATTTCCTGAGGCGCAAAATATTTCTCAAAGCCAATAATGAGCCTCGCGCTTCATTGGTATCGGCAAGCTTTATCGAAAGACCCGGCCTACATGAGCCGTTCTTCCGGGAACAGGTGCTACTTTGTGCACAAATCGATAAGGTAAAAGCGCTGAAAGTAGCAAGCTTGACGCAAAGTCTTCTTCTGGTGGTGCAGCGAATCCTGACACGCTACGAATCGTTAAAACTCAATCGTGGACTTCTCGACTATGACGACCTGATTGAGAAAACAGCAAGACTCTTCCATCGTTCCGATATGGCCAGCTGGATCCAGTACAAACTCGACAGCAGGATATCCCATGTGCTTATCGATGAAGCTCAGGACACCAGCCCGCTGCAATGGCGCATTGTTGAGGCGATTACGAGTGAATTCTATGCCGGGGAGGGTGCCCAAAAAACGATCAGAACCGTTTTTGTCGTCGGCGACCAGAAGCAGTCTATTTTCTCGTTCCAGGGAGCGGATCCGGAAGAATTCAATCGTCAATATCACACACTCAAATCGAAAGTCATCCAAGCAGGGCTGGAATATGACCGAATACCGCTACAAGTCTCATGGCGCTCGGCACAAGAGATCCTTTCAGCTGTCGATCAGGTATTTTCCCTGACTGAGAATGCCCGAGGGCTCGGCCGGACCGACGAGGCTATTTCGCATACCGCTAATAGAAAAGCCCCCGGCGAAGTGATCATCTGGCCGCTAATCCGCCAACCGGAAAAACCCGAAAAGACTGACTGGCTGCAACCGCCGGATGTCACCGCCGACAACTCCGCCGAAGAACAACTGGCGGCGAAGATCGCCTCTGAGATCGAAAAGTGGATCCAAAATGGCGAAAAGCTTCCAGGCGCCGATAGGCCGATCCGGCACGGCGATATTCTAATCCTGGTGCGAAAA
>JAHEHW010000332.1 GCA_024639745.1 Salaquimonas sp.
GTGCCGGTCAATGAGATAATGAAGGCTAATGGCATCGAGAATACCAACGATATTCAGGCCGGTCAGCACGTCACCATTCCGACTTATGTGTATTCGAGCAAGGCGCCGATCTCGGCGCCGGACAACGATCCGGGTACCAAGGCTGCGCTTTCATCGCGTGGCTTCAATGCGGGAACCTCCGGCACAGCTTCCGCCGGCGATATCTACATCGTGCAATCGGGCGATACGCTTTCCGGAATCGCGTCCCGTACCAATACGACGGTCGCAACCCTGAAGAACCTCAATGGTTTGGATGATACTACAATCAAGGTCGGTCAGACCCTTAAGGTCGCCGGTAAAGTGACATCGACGCAGGTTGTCAGCCTTGAGCCGACAGCGCCCGTTTCCTCTGTCGCCAATGAGAAGCCAAAGACCGGTTCTGCGTTGTCTGAGATTTCCGGTGAGCCGAAGCCGTATGTAAAGCCGTCGATAAAGCAAACGCAGATGGCCGCCGTCCGGACGGCAGCTCCGGCAAGTTCGGGGATCGATCAGTTACGCTGGCCGGTCAAGGGACGGATCATTTCCTCGTTCGGCGAAAGCCGCGGCGGGGAGCAGAATGACGGGATTGATATCTCCGTACCGGAGGGTACGGCGGTAAAGGCCGCCGAGAATGGTGTCGTTATCTATGCGGGTGATGAGCTCGAAGGGTTCGGAAACCTGATCCTCTTGCGTCACTCTGGCGGCTATGTCACCGCTTATGGACACAACAAGTCGAACTTGGTTTCCAAGGGAGAAACAATCAATCGGGGACAGACCATCGCCAACTCAGGAAGAACCGGGAACGCGCAGGTGCCGATGTTGCATTTTGAAGTACGCAAGGATTCCAAACCAGTCGATCCAGTCAAATATCTTGGGGGATAAATAAGGACGGGGTCGATATGGTGGCGGCGTCGGGGGGAACCGGCGCCGCCGCGCATACTTTCATTCAGAATAATTCTGGATGCGTCGCCCGAGGCGTCCGGCAAGATCCTGAATAAATTGCCATGCGACGCGGCCGGACCGCGCGCCGCGCGTCGTCGCCCATTCCAGGGCCTCACAGCGCAGTTGCTCGGGGTCGCAGTCGAGACCGTAATGCTCGACATAGCCTTTGACCATTTCCAGATAGTCTTCCTGATTGCATTTGTGAAAACCGAGCCAGAGGCCGAAACGGTCCGACAGGGATACTTTTTCCTCGACTGCTTCCGACGGGTTGATCGCGGTTGAGCGTTCGTTCTCCATCATGTCGCGGGGCAATAGATGGCGCCGATTCGACGTCGCGTAGAAGATCACGTTGTCCGGGCGGCCTTCCACGCCGCCATCCAGCGCGGCTTTGAGCGATTTGTAGGAACTGTCATCGTGGTCGAATGACAAGTCGTCACAGAAAAGGATCACTCTCTCGGAGCGGTCGCGAAGCAGGTTAAGCAGGATCGGCAGCGTATCGATATCTTCGCGGTGTATCTCGATTAATTTTATCGCATGGCCGCCATGCCGGTTGACGTATTCCTGGGATGCCTTGACGAGGGAGGACTTGCCCATGCCTCTCGCGCCCCAGAGGAGGACGTTGTTTGCGGCGTAGCCCTGCGCAAAACGTTGCGTATTGTCGATCAGGATTTCCTTGACCCGTTCGATTCCGCGCAGAAGCGGCATATCAACACGATTTACCCTTTTTACGGGCTGAAGTCCCGGTTTTTCGGGTTGCCAGACAAACGCTTCGGCGCTTTCGAGGTAGAGGCCTGGCGGTTCCGCAGGAGACGAAAGGCGCTCTACTGCCGCAATCAGGCGCTCAAGTTTCTCTCCGAGTGCGGCGATTTCTGCGGTTTCACCGGATAAGGCTTGCGAGGGTTTAGACATAAGGGATCGGTCCTACTGTTTCTCCGCGAGGGCGGTTAGCATGCCATATTCATTTTTGAAAGCGATGGCGGATGGTCATAAAGCTTGGATTTGGAGCTTGTAACAAGCTGTCGAATCCTTATCTCCGCATTTGCAATATGACGTGGGATGGCTATATTCCGCGCGGATTCACGGGAGGATAGCGGCGGTCTTCAGCCTTTTCCTTTCCGGCAAGACAACAAAACAAACGGAGACCGTTTAATGTTGGTGACCCCGGCTTACGCCCAGACTTCAGGTGGTGGTGGCGACATTCTGATGAGCATCGTGCCTTTCATCCTGATGTTCGTCATTTTCTATTTCCTTCTTATCCGCCCGCAGCGGCAGAAAATGAAGGAGCATCAGAACATGCTCAGCAATATCCGGCGGAACGATACAGTCGTCACCGGCGGCGGCGTTGTCGGCAAGGTCGTAAAAGTTATCGATGATGGCGAACTCGAAGTCGAAGTGGCCAAGGACGTTAAAGTGCGGGTGATGCGGTCCATGGTGGCCGATGTGCGAACCAAGGGCGAGCCTGCGAAATAGACTTTCGCGCTATTTTTTTACCGGGCCTGCCAATGATCGCGGGCACCGACTGATTTGGACGTAAACCATGCTTTATTTTTCCCGTTGGAAGATAATCTCCATTCTGTTGGTGGTGTTTCTGGGCATTGCCTATGCCGTGCCCAATCTTTTCTCCCGGGATACGCTTTCAAATTTCCCAAGCTGGCTTCCGAATGATCAGATGACTCTCGGTCTCGACCTACAGGGCGGTAGCCATATTCTTATGCAGGTAGACCGCGAAAGCATGGTCAAGGAGCGAATGGAAGCCCTTGAAGACGATGCGCGGCGGACGCTTCGGGCGGAAAAGATCGGCTATCGTTTTTCCAAACCGCAGGACATCAACGGGATCGACGTTCGCCTGACGAATCCTGACCAGGAAGAACTTGCGGTCGAGAAGCTCGGCGAACTGACGCAGCCGGTCAATGCCAGTTTTTTCGGTCAGGGCACGATCAGGGAAGTTGATATCGAGCAGCGGCCCGGAAACGTCATTCGATTGACGCTCAACGATGGCGGTATAGAGAACGCTATGTCGAGTGCGGTCACGCAGTCGATCCAGGTGATCAACAAGCGCATCAACGAACTGGGCACCAATGAACCCGTTGTTCAGC
>JAHEHW010000034.1 GCA_024639745.1 Salaquimonas sp.
AACCGTGCTCGTGAACGCCGAAGACGAAAACGTCCGCGCCAACCGGCTGTCGCTTCTGGCCCGCATCCGTGCCGCCACCGCAACTGTCGCCGATCTCTCGAAAATCAGCGGATAATCATTAGATAATCATTCCCGTGCTTGACCCTGAGGACCCAGGAAAAAGCGAAAATGAACTGGATCCTCGGATCAGTGCTTTGCTTTTCCGAGGATGACTACGCATTAAGCACCGGACACCAACCGAGTTGATAGGCGAGGCGCTACTCGCTCAATGCTCTCCGGCGCTCGTCGAACTCCTTCGAGTCGATTTCGCCTCGCGCGTAGCGCTCCTTGAGAATGTCGAGTGCATTACTTTGAGAGCGGCCACCGCCATTGCTCCCGCCCATGCCCATATATTGCACTGTCCAGACGACACCGACGATTAGAGCGGCGATGATTAGCAGCGTGAAGATGAAGCCAAAGAACATCCCAAAACCTCCCATACCGCCGTCCCACATCATGCCTGGGCCGTGGTGATAGTAGCGCCCGCCTTCGTTCTGGGCGTAAGACGCCAGTGGCATGGCAGTGATAAGCACTACGGAGACCGCAAGTATTTTACAAAACCTGTTCATGCCCTATCCTTTCTGTTCGAATTGAATTACCCCAACGCAACCCGTCGCTGCGTTCATTGATATCAGTCAAACATCTATCCGCGGCATGGATCAACAGGAGGCCGAAACAATGAAAACCTGGAAACTGTACCTCTCCGGCGAAATCCACACGAGCTGGCGCGAGGAAATCGAGGAAGGCTGCAAAAAGGCGGGCCTCCCCATCTCGATTGACGCGCCGGTGACGCACCATGAAGCGTCCGATGATTGTGGTGTCGTCATTCTCGGATCGGAGGAAAAGAAATACTGGCACGATCACAAGGGCGCGATGGTCAATGCCATTCGTACGCGCACGCTGATCGGCGAAGCCGATGTCGTGATCGTCCGTTTCGGCGAAAAGTACAAACAGTGGAATGCGGCGTTCGATGCTGGCTACGCGTCGGCGCTCGGCAAGCCGATGATCATCATGCACGGCCCCGATCACCAGCACGCTCTGAAAGAAGTCGATGCCGCAGCTCTCGCCGTTGCCGAGACCGCTGAAGAAATCGTCGAAATCCTTCGCTATGTCATCAAGGGCGAATTGAAGGGCTATACCGACCAAGCCCAGGCCGCGGAATAAGTTGGTTAATCAGGCCATGCCGAATTAGTTCGGCATCGGGTTCCCCGGCTTCATTACCGTGTTGCCGTTCAGCTTGAACAGGGGGATGGCTGGCGCCACGGCGAGAACTAAGAATATCAGCCAGCTGGAAATAGTCAGGTCGGAATCGAGAAAAAACGATAGCAGACTGGCTATTTCCTCCGGGCCTTCGACGAAGGCAGCCGCGGCGTAAAGCGACCCGCCAATCACAACCATCGAAACGTTGATAATGATGGTTGCGCCGAATAGAGCGAGCGCCATCCGCTACAAAAGCTCGGTCCCACGTACGCCGATATCGTGCAGCCGCCGGCAGCACGCGGCGAACATTATCCAGAAAGCCATCAAGTCTGTCACATTCAGGATGCGCCATAAAAAACTGGTATCCGCTTCTCGTATCAGGATGCTGGTGCCAAGCGAAATAACGAAACCGTAGAGCAGGAATGCGATCGCAACCAGCCTTCATTCCTCCACGCTTGCACATCCCTGAAAGGTGATGAAACGGCTCCAGTCCATTGCGATGCTTCCAGTTCGAAGTCGCAACGGGTCTATCAGGGAAGTCTGGAAAAACCGTTTACACTCCGATGATGGATTTAGCCGTTATCCGAAAGCAAAACCCGCGAGTACGACGTTCGCGATCAATAGCAGGGCGGCGATCCAGTGTACCGCCGAGAGGTAGTCCGGCGGTCCACCCCTTCTTGCCCATGAGGGCGCCATCAGATTGACGAACACCACGATGGCAGAAAGCAGGATCACCAGCAGGATCTTGAGCGTAAATGCCGTTCCCGGGGACTGGAATTCGTATTCCCACAGAAAGAGCGCGACGCCTGTTATCCAGAAAAGCCCTATCGCGCCAAGTGCGGTAAGCCGGTAAAGCTTGCGAAGCATGTTGGTGAAGCCAGGTGCTGCGAGGTCGTGCGGGCCTTTGGCAAGCATCAGATAAATATTGCCGAGGCTGGCCGCCGAGCCGAACATAAGAGCCAGGACATGCAGCGTTTTAAGAAGGCTGAAGAGGATCATACCTATTCGGTCTCCCGCTCGACGGCGCGCCAGCCGATATCCCTTCGGCAGAAACCGCCATCCCATTTGATCTGGCCAACGGCTTCATAGGCGGCTGCCTGCGCATTTGTGATCGATCGGCCATAGGCGGTCACGTTCAACACCCTGCCGCCGGTCGCGATCAGTTCTCCGTCTGCATTAAGCGAGGTTCCGGCATGAAAAACCAATGCTCCCATTTCCTCGGCGCTTTCTACACCCTTTATGACATGCCCTTTTTTGTAAGCGCCCGGATAACCCTTCGATGCCATTACGACGGTCAGGGCGCTGCGCTCGTCCCATTCGGCGTCTACTTCCAGCAGACTGCCCTGGCTCGCTGCGAGCAACAGTTCGACGAGGTCGGATTTAAGCCGTGGCATGATGACCTGGCATTCAGGGTCGCCGAAGCGGACATTGTACTCGATCAATTGCGGCCCTTCCCGTGTAAGCATCAGGCCGGCATACAAGATCCCCTTGAAAGGGTGGCCGCGAGCGTGCATCCCTGCCAGCGTGGGAACGATGATGTCCTGCATCACCTCATCGATCAGCTTCTGCGTCAGGATCGGCGCCGGTGAATAGGCTCCCATGCCGCCAGTGTTCGGGCCGGTATCGGCATCGCCCACCCGCTTGTGATCCTGCGCAGTGCCGATCAGCATAGCGGTTTGCCCATCGCAGATCGCGAAAAGGCTTGCCTCCTCGCCTTCCAGATAATCCTCTACGACGACGCGCGCGCCTGCCTCGCCGAAAGCGCCCTCGAAGCAATTGTCGATGGCATCGCAGGCTTCTTCCACCGTGGTGGCGACGACGACGCCCTTTCCGGCTGCTAGACCGTCCGCCTTGACGACGACTGGCGCCCCGTGCTGGCGTACATACATCTTTGCCTTGGGGGCGTTGTTGAACCACTGATAGCCGGCGGTTGGGATAGCGAATTCTGCGCAGAGATCTTTCGTGAACTGCTTTGACCCCTCCAGTTGCGCGGCATAGGCATCTGGCCCGAATGCATCGATACCGGCTGCCGACAGGGCGTCAACCAGACCGTTCACGAGCGGCTGTTCAGGGCCGACGACGACGAGGCTGATACCCTTTTCCTGGCAAAAGGCGACAATCGCATCATTGTCGAGAATATCGAGCGCAACGCACTCGGCGAGCTCTGCCATGCCGGCATTGCCCGGTGCGCAATAGAGCTGCTCGCATTTGGGAGACTGGGCGAGCTTCCAGGCCAGCGCATGTTCGCGACCGCCTGACCCGATCAGCAGAATATCCATGTGTTTCTCCGGATGGTTCGCTTGCGCTCCCATACCATGACGGACAGGCAGCGCAAACCGGATCGCGCCGGAGGACCGAAACAGGTGTGGAAGCTTGCCTCGCACTATGGCATTGGTGCTTGAAAGGAGACCGAGATGCATCCGAATCCTGCCTTCCGCAAAGCCGGAACTGACCGGAATCTGGCCTTCGCGCGCGAACGCGGGTTTGGCACGCTTGCGGTCAATGGGCCGGGCGGCCCGCTGGTTTCGCATGTTCCATTTATCTTATCGCAGGAAAGCGCCAGGCTCGAAGCTCATCTCGTGCGCTCGAACCCCATCCTGCGTTTGCTGGAACAACCTGTCGATGCGGTCATCGCGGTGATCGGCGGCGACGCCTATATATCCCCGGACTGGTACCGCGTGGCCGACCAGGTTCCGACCTGGAACTACGTCGCGGTTCATCTGCGCGGTCGTCTGAGCAAATTGCCCGATGACATGATGCACGAAATTCTTGAGCGCACCTCCGCTTATTTCGAGAAAAAGCTCCTGCCGAAGCAGCCGTGGAAAACGGACAAGATGGATCAGGATATTTATCGCCGCATGCTTCGCCAGATCGTGCCGGTCGAGATGGAGGTGACGACGGTTGACGGCACCTGGAAGCTTTCGCAAAACAAATCGGTATCAGCGATTGAAGGGGCTGCAAAAGGCGTTGAGGAGACAGCCATCGGGCTTGAGACCGAGTTCATCGCGACCGGAATGCGAGGAGTTGCGCACGCCCTGCGGGAAGAGGCCTTGAAGTCAGGGGATGAAGCATGACGGATATCAGCCAGAACACGGTAGCGGACGCGTTGCCAGATAGCTGGGTCTATCGGCTGCTGCCGAAGAAAATTTGGCCCTTTGCACAGATGGGGCGCTGGGAACGTCCGATTGGTTGGCGGCTCTTGATGTGGCCCTGCTGGTGGTCGCTCATGATGGCCGTCGCGACCCCGTATGTCGAATTCACGGAACGTTTGGTCACACCGCAATTCGGCAACCCGCTCACCGTCAGCATCTGGCATGTATTGCACCTGATGGCGATCTTCCTAATCGGAGCATTCGCCATGCGCGGAGCGGGCTGTACCTACAACGATCTGGTTGACGAGGATATTGACGCGAAGGTTGCCCGCACGCGTTCGCGGCCCTTGCCGTCGGGCCGCATCACCCGAAAGCAAGCGCTGGTCTTCCTGATTCTTCAGCTACTGGTGGGCTTGGGCGTGCTGTTGCAGTTCAATTGGTATGCGATTGGGGTTGGCTTTGCGTCGGTGATTACAATCCTCGTCTACCCGTTCATGAAACGGATTACATATTGGCCGCAGATATTCCTCGGGCTGGCGTTCTCTTGGGGCGCTTTCATGGGCTGGTGGGGAATTTATGGGTATGCGCCACAGGTATATTCGATCCTCTGGGTGCCGCCATTGCTGATCTATTTCGGCTGCATGGCATGGGTGATCGGCTATGACACTATTTATGCCCATCAGGACATCGAAGACGACGTGCTTGCCGGCGTTAAATCAACCGCGCGTCTTTTCCAGGAACGCACCAAGCCGATGCTGGTCGGTTTTTATTCGACCGCAATCGTCCTGTTCGGAGCGGCATTTTATTATCTCGGCCTTGCCTGGCCGGCATGGATTGGGCTTGCGGCCGGGGCAGGGCACATGATCTGCCAGTTAACGACGCTCGACATCAAGGATCCCGCCAATTGCCTCGCGCGGTTCAAGTCGAACAGTCACTTCGGCTGGCTGATCTTCACGGGTCTCGCGGCAACGGCCTTGCTGAATCTCTGATCAGTTCCTGGCGATGATCTCATCGGCGCCGACTTTCTCAATGGAAGTGGCCATGCCGATCTTGCGGCGGCGCAGGAACCAGGGGCGATGTTTTGGCGTGGTGATCCGCTTGCGCCGTTCGAGCGGCGTTTCGTTCATTACCATGCCGAGTTGCTCGCGTACGGGCGCAGCCATGCCATCGGCGCCGATGATCAGCATCGGCAGCTTCAGCAAACGGCTCCACGAATGCCAGTCGGCGGCGATGTCGTCGAGATTGTCTGCGACGAGCAATGGAATGCAAAGCTTCGGATCGCTATGATACATTTCTAGAAAGACGATCTGTGAACCATCTTCCAATTCCGTGGCGCGGGCCGCTATCCCCGTAAACGCTTTCACCGGAAGGCCCATGGCAAGCGGCAAACCGCTTTCCGGCAGCGTCATCTTTACTGACACGCCGCAGCGGTCGATCGTGTAGCGGACCCCGTTGCGGGCAAAAGCGATGCGTTCGTTGATGCGGTACGGGTCTAACCGGAAGAACCGGTCTTCATGCGTGTTCCGGACCGCTTCTTCGGCGGTCTCAGCGCTCGTGAGCATATTGTTGCCTCTTCTGTTTTCCCTTCAGAGCCCGGTTCTTCGCCGGTACTTCTGCTCGCGGTGTTATTCTTGTTCTTGGCCGCGATGGGAGAACTGTAGCGCGCTCCGACGCAGATTCGCTTAAGAGGCAGGGTAAAGAATCCGTTTCCGGAATCTGTGGTTATTGAAGCATTACACCGTGTAAGAAACCGGCAATAAAAGTTGACGCCCGTTAACCCCGGTTGCCGTGATCAGATCACCTTGCCCGGATTGAGAATGCCTTTCGGGTCAAGCGTCCGCTTGATCGCACGCATCATTTCAAGCTCGACCGGTTGCTTGGTCTCGATAAGGAGATCGCGCTTCAACTTGCCGATGCCGTGTTCGGCTGAAATCGACCCTTCCATCTCGATGACGATCTCGTGCACGATGCGGTTGATCGCGTCCCGATGAGAGAGAAAGGTTTCAGCTTCCATGCCTTCGGGCTGCGAAACGTTATAGTGCAGATTGCCATCGCCCATATGACCGAAGGTGAAGAGACGAAGGTCATCCATGAAACCGTGCAGAGCCTCGCGGGCCCTGCCGATGAAATCGGGCAGATTGTGAACCGCAACCGATATGTCGTGCTTGATCGAACCGCCGAGAGCCTTTTGCGAAAGGGGCATATCTTCGCGCAACTGCCAGAGTTCGGTAGCTTGCGCTTCGCTCGAAGAGATCACCGCGTCTTCGATAATGCCCGCTTCGAAAGCTTCGGCCAGCGCGGCTTCAATGAGTTCCTGGGCGTCGTCTTCCGAGCGTCCGGAAGAAATTTCCATCAAGACATACCATGGCTGCCTTGTTTCCAGTGGCATTCTGGCCTTCTCGACGGTTTCAACAACTGTATCCAGACAAAGTCCGGCCATGAGTTCGAACCCGGCGAGGCCTTTGCCGGCCTGCCCGATGGACAGATTGAAAAGAGCGAGTGCCTCTGCTGGCGACGCCACGCCGGCAAGCGAGACCCGCCGCCCCTTTGGCCTCGGGAACAGCTTTACCACGGCTGCGGTCACGATCCCGAGGGTCCCTTCGCTGCCGATGAAGAGATCGCGCAGGTCATACCCGGTATTGTCTTTCTTGAGTCGCCGCAGGCCGTTCCAGATTTCCCCGGAAGCGGTCACAACTTCCAGCCCCAATATCAGATCGCGCGTATTGCCGTAGGCGAGAACACCCGTACCGCCGGCATTGGTGCCGATATTGCCGCCGATCTGGCAGGAACCTTCCGCGGCAAGCGAAAGCGGGAATAATCGGTCGTGCGCGGCGGCTGTTTCCTGGATCGTCTGAAGAATGACGCCCGCTTCCACAATCGCCGTATTGCCCTTGATGTCGACATCGCGAATGCGGTTCATTCGTTCAAGGGAAACGACGACCTCGCTACCGTCCCCGCTCGGCACACCACCGGCAGCATGACCGGTATGTCCGCCCTGTGGGACCAATGCTGTTTCGGTTTCATTGGCAAGTTGAACAATCGCAGCGACCTCTTCGGTCGATCCGGGCTTGAGGACAAGCGGTGTAAGACCGACGAAGATATCCCGATTTTCATGCGTATACCGGGTCAGGTCGTCTTCTGGCGTCAACACATTCGCCTTGCCGACAATCGATATAAAGCGCTCGAGCGTTTTTTGGTCGGGCTTGCTGGTCATTCGGTCTCCTTCACGCGCGGCGCAGCAGCCCGGCGCAAGCGGTCATTGATGGCAATACCTAGATCTTCTTCCGGTATCGGCGCGACGCAGATCGCGCTGGCGCCCGTCTTGTCGAGTTGCTTCAGGAAGGCATAAAGATTGGCCGCCGCCTCCGTCAGACTGCTTTTGACACTCAGATTGAGGGAAACGCCCGCAGCTGTCGGAACCGGTCGATTGCCGAAATTCAGCCAGGCTTCCCCGGCCTCACAGTCATTGCAATTGAGCCGGACCGCCGCATCGGGAGCGTAGTGGCTGGTCATCATGCCCGGGGCCTGGATACCAGCATTCCTTTCCGGGTAATGAACCGGAACGCCAGCTACCGCCTCGATCTCAGCAGAGGTGATGGCGCCTGGCCTTAGTTGCGTTACGAGTTCGCCATCAACCCGCACGATTGTCGACTCGACACCAACGGGCGACGAGCCCTGATCGATGATGAGAAGTTCGGTATCGGCAAATTCTTCCGCGACATGTTTGGCGGTTGTAGGCGATATTCTGCCGGAGCGGTTGGCGCTTGGGGCGGCGAGCGGTCGCCCGAGGGCGCTGATGATCTGGCGGGCGATGCCCTTGGGACATCTGAGCCCGACCGTGCCGAGCCCTGCGGTCACCAGATCGTGAACGCCGGAGTCCGGACGACACGGCACCACCAGCGTGAGCGGCCCGGGCCAGAACTGAGTAGCCAGCCGCCGCGCGACCGGCGATAGCTTGCCAAGTTCATCGGCCATCAGCAGGCCATCGACATGACAGATCAGCGGATTGAAACTCGGTCTTCCCTTTAGCTGGAAGATCAAAGCTACCGCTTCGCCGTCGCTCGCGTCAGCAGCGAGCCCGTAGACCGTCTCGGTCGGGATCGCAACTGCAAGGCCCTTGCGGAGCCAGGCAACCGCTGCGCTGATTGCAGCGCCTTCGTCTTGGGCTGAAATGATAGTCGGCATCCCGAAATTTCCCGTTTCAGGGATCTCCATAAACCCTTGGCTGACAAAGCGCAAAGCTGTCATATTGCGCCGCGAGAACGCAGGCTTGGCGGCAATCATTAATTGACGTAAACGTCAAAAAAAGATACCGCTTCGCCAAATCGAGGTATCATACCGGAGGAACAGATGTACCGTGCGCCCGTCTCGGAAATTGCCTATGCCCTGAAACACGTGGCTGGTTTGAGAAAGGCTCTGGAAGATGGCCGCTTCGAAGAGCTTAGCGAAGACCTTGTTGATGCCGTGCTGGAGGAGGCCGGAAAATTTGCCTCCGACGAGATCGCGCCCCTCAACCCGGTCGGCGACAAGCATGGTGCTCATGTTTCCGACGGGGTCGTGGCAACCGCCCCAGGCTTCAAGGAGACTTATCGCGCTTGGGCCGAAAGTGGCTGGAACGCGCTGGCCGGCCCAGAGGATTTTGGTGGCCAGGGGCTTCCGACCATGATGGCGGTCGCGACGTCCGAGATGTGGAATTCCGCTTCTATGGCCTTTTCTCTTTGTCCGCTGCTGACCGTTGGCGCAATTGAGGCTCTGGATAAGCACGGCTCCGACGATCTTAAGGCGAAGTTTCTCGAAAAACTGGTCAGCGGCGAGTGGACCGGCACCATGAACCTGACTGAGCCGCAGGCCGGTACGGACCTTGCGGCCCTGAAAGCCCGCGCGGAACCACAGGGCGACGGGACGTACCGCATTTTCGGCCAGAAGATCTACATTACCTATGGCGAGCACGACATGACGGATAATATCTGTCACCTAGTACTTGCCCGTCTGCCCGACGCGCCGGCCGGAACCAAGGGAGTATCGCTCTTCCTGGTGCCGAAATTTCTGGTCAATGACGACGGCTCCCTTGGGGAGCGGAACGATCTCTTCTGCCAGTCTACGGAAGAAAAACTCGGTATTCACGCCTCTCCGACATGCGTGATGATCTATGGCGATGGCTGGAAGGGCAAAGAACCCGGCGCAATCGGCTATCTGGTCGGTGAAGAGAACAGGGGTCTTGCCTGCATGTTCACCATGATGAACAGCGCGAGACTCAATGTCGGGATTCAGGGTGTCGCCGTTGCCGAAGCCGCCTACCAGAAAGCCCTCGCCTATGCTCATGAGCGCAAACAGGGCAGGGCGCATCGCTCAAATTCCGACGGTATGAGCCCGATCATCGAGCACCCGGACATTCGCCGCAATCTCTTGACCATGAAATCGATGATCCGTGCGGCTCGTGGCATCTGTTATTCCTGTGCCTTTGCCCTCGATATGGCGCGTGTCGGCGTTGAGGCCGACCGCAACAAGTGGCAGGAATTGGGAAGCCTGTTGACCCCCATTTCGAAGG
>JAHEHW010000035.1 GCA_024639745.1 Salaquimonas sp.
CGTCGCCCCGGCTTCCTGCATGTGATAGCCGGAGATCGAAATCGAATTGAAACGCGGCATGTTCTTCGAGGTATATTCGATGATATCCGCGACAATCCGCATAGAGGGCTCCGGCGGATAAATATAGGTGTTGCGCACCATGAACTCTTTCAGGATGTCATTCTGGATCGTTCCCGAAAGGTCTGCCTGGGAACAACCCTGCTCCTCGCCGGCCACGATGAAATTGGCGAGCACCGGAATAACGGCCCCGTTCATCGTCATCGAGACGGAGATATCCTTGAGCGGGATACTGTCGAAAAGGATCTTCATATCTTCGACGGAGTCGATTGCAACGCCTGCCTTGCCGACATCGCCCATAACTCTCGGATGGTCTGAATCATATCCCCTGTGGGTGGCGAGATCGAACGCGACGGAGACGCCCTGCTGCCCGGCGGCAAGCGCCTTGCGGTAGAAACGGTTCGAATCCTCGGCCGTCGAAAACCCGGCATATTGCCGGATCGTCCACGGACGGCCCGCATACATCGTGGCTTTGGGCCCGCGGACATATGGCGGAAAACCCGGCAACGACCTAAGATGTTCGAGACCTTCCACATCTTCACGGGTGTAAAGAGGTTTTACGTCGATCCCCTCCATCGTATGCCAGGTCAGTTCTTCGGGATCGCGTCCCTTGCGTTCCTTGGTGGCAAGATCGAGCCAGTCGCGGGGCGGTTGCTTGGCCATAAATCGAACTCCGATTACTCAAATTCCATGATCACTTCATCGACAGCGAGGCTATCGCCGGCAGCAACCTTGATTTTCGACACCACCGACTTCCGTTCGGCGCGAAGAATGTTTTCCATCTTCATGGCTTCGACCGTAGCGAGCGGTTGCCCTTCCTGCACTTCGTCCCCTTCCGAAACCGCTAGCGAGACGACCAGGCCCGGCATCGGGCACAGCAACATTTTCGAGGTATCAGGCGCGACCTTTTCCTTCATCAGGTTGGCGAGTTCGGCCTCACGCGGGGTACGGCAGAAAATTCTGAGATCAGCGCCGCGATTCCGGATCCGATAGCCCTGCGTCTTGCGCTCGATCTTGACCGTTCGTTGGCGCTCCCCGATTTCTGCATCGATGAGGGTATCGCCCGGCGTCCATCCGTTCAGCTTGACCAGATCAGCCGATCCGCGATTGTCAGGCATGCCATGAGCGACCAGAAAATTCTGTCCGTCACGTTCCAGTCCGAGCGGGAATTCCCTTCCATTCACCTGGATGACCCAGTCGTAGCCGACCCAGCGACGATGATTTTCCAACGCGCCTGAAATACGCGTCGCCCGCAGGTGATGGATATAATTGCAGACCGCGGCAATGGCGGCGATATCCCGCAAGGCGGTCTCGTCCGGATCGACGCCGGCAAAACCATCCGGATATTCCTCAGCGATGAATGCCGTTGAAATGTCACCGGAGGTGAATTTCGGGTGCTGCATCACCGCCGAGAGAAATGGCAGATTGTGCCCAATACCCTCGACCTCAAAGGCGTCGAGAGCATTGGCCATCGCCTTGATTGCGATCTTCCGCTCCTTGCCCCAGGTGCAAAGCTTGGCGATCATGGGATCGTAGAACATCGAGATCTCGCCCCCCTCGTAAACACCGGTATCGTTGCGGATAATGGTGCCGTCTTCGAGGCTGCCCTCTTCCGGCGGACGATAACGCGTCAAACGCCCGATCGAAGGCAGGAAGTTCCTGTAAGGATCTTCAGCATAAAGGCGCGATTCCACAGCCCAGCCATTAAGCTTGACGTCACCCTGACGAATGGAAAGCGGTTCGCCTGCAGCCACACGGATCATCTGCTCGACAAGATCTATCCCGGTGATCAGTTCCGTGACGGGGTGCTCGACCTGCAACCGCGTGTTCATTTCGAGAAAATAGAAATTCTTGTCCCCGTCGACGATGAATTCAACCGTTCCCGCGGAACAGTAATCGACCGCTTGGGACAGCGCGACAGCCTGTTCTCCCATCGCTTTTCGCGTAGATGCATCGAGAAACGGTGACGGCGCTTCCTCGATCACTTTCTGGTTGCGTCGCTGGATCGAGCATTCACGCTCGCCAAGATAGATGCAATTGCCGTGTTGATCGCCAAGAACCTGGATCTCGATATGCCGCGGCTGGGTCACAAATTTTTCGATGAAGATGCGGTCATCGCCGAAGGAGGATTTCGCTTCGTTCTTCGAAGACTGAAAGCCCTCGCGCGTTTCGGCATCGTTCCAGGCAATCCGCATGCCCTTACCGCCACCGCCGGCTGAAGCCTTGATCATTACTGGATAGCCTATCTCAGTCGCGATCTTCACCGCCTCATCGGCATCCTCGATCAGGCCCATATAGCCGGGCACCGTCGAGACACCGGCTTCGGCCGCGAGTTTTTTCGAGGTGATCTTGTCGCCCATCGCCTCGATCGCGCCGGTGGGCGGTCCGATAAAGGCGACGCCCTCCTTGGCAAGCGCGGCCGCGAATTCCGCCCGCTCCGACAGAAAGCCATAGCCGGGATGCACCGCTTCGGCTCCGGTCTGTCGGATGGCCTCCATGATCTTGTCGATCACGATATAGGACTCGGATGCCGGCGGCGGACCGATATGAATGGCTTCATCCGCCATCTTCACATGCAGCGCATCGCGATCGGCATCGGAATAAACCGCCACTGTGGAAATGCCCATGGCCTTCGCGGTTTTCATGACCCGGCAGGCAATCTCGCCACGGTTGGCGATCAGGATCTTCTTAAACATGTCTTTCTACTCTCCCCCGAACACTTCCGGCTTGACCGCCTTCAATGTGATGCCGACCCCCATCGCGACCATGCTGGCGGTATAGGCAAACCCGATCAGCAGCAATGCGGTGTATCCGAAGCGATGGTGCGAACTGGCAAGCATGGTTCCAAGGCCATTGAAGTCGAGTTTAAGCAGGATTGCTGCCGCGATTACGCCTAGCGCCATGCCTACAAGCGCGCTCACAAGTATATGCCTGATCCAGTCGCGATGCTGGCCTTTCAGTTCGGCCCGCCGCGCCTCGGTCATTTTTCGCTTATCGGGCTTCCAGCCCTGATGATCAGGATCACGCTTGCTCATACCGGCATCGAATCTCCGTTTTCTCCCTTGAGCCAGCTCCGCGCCTCTTCTTCATGATGCGGCAGGTAGGACTTGATATCGAAACCGGGAATCAACATCCCCTCCCACTGGGCGAAACTGCGGATCCATGCAGCGTCGGAAATAACCGCCGCCTTGTGAAAGCGCCGGATCAGCGCAAACAGGTCCGGCGACTTGCGCATCTCAACCACCATCGCGCCGATCGTCGGCAATTCGAAATCGGTTATACGATAGAGCAGCCGCCCGCCCTCGATTTCGCTGGTCATGCCGATGAACTTGTCGAGTCCCTCTTCCATTTCGCCGGCGTCGATCTTGCCGGTGACTTCTATGACGAAAAGTCCGTCTTTCTCGCGTTCGATCTTGAGCATCTGATGTCTCCTGGGTGATGTCGAATTCTGTCTCAAACCTCGAAGATTTCTTCGAAGGCCTCAGGAAAGCTTTCCCGCGCCTGATCCTCATTGATCTGAAGCAATGCCTCATAACTTTGCGGATCGAATGGCGTCTCTGCCGGGATCACCTCGCGATTGAACAGCCAGGAAAGCCGTCCGGCATCGAGATTGCCGCGCTCGAAAGGCTCGTCACCGAAATGATGCCACAACGAATGCAGAAACGCAGCATCCGCCTTGCGGTCCTGATCCGACCGATCCGCATAGCGCTTGCGCTCGATGATCTTCGTCGCGCCCTTCGGATTCGCGCGCCGGATGGTGAACTGAAACCCCGTCCCCGGCAAGCCGGAAGGAAAACCGCGATGCTTCGTCATGTCGGGGAGCTTGGGCATCGCGATCAATCACAAAGGAATATTGTCGTGCTTCTTCCACGGGTTTTGCAGGTCTTTGTTTCGAAGACTTGCAAAGGCCCGGGCGATGCGCTTCCGGGAGGAATGCGGCATAATCACATCGTCGATAAATCCCTTCTCGGCGGCGACGAAGGGGTTGGCGAAACGGTCTTCGTATTCCCTCGTCCGCGCCGCGATCTTGTCAGGATCGCCAAGCTCTGAGCGGTAAAGAATTTCAGCCGCGCCCTTGGCGCCCATCACCGCAATCTGCGCGGTCGGCCATGCGTAGTTGACGTCGCCGCGCAGATGCTTCGACGCCATCACGTCGTAAGCGCCGCCATAAGCCTTGCGCGTGATCAGCGTAACCTTCGGCACCGTCGCCTCGCCATAGGCGAACAAGAGCTTTGCACCATGCTTGATCACCCCGCCAAACTCCTGGCTGGTACCCGGCAGAAAGCCCGGCACGTCTACCAGCGTCAAGATCGGGATATTGAAACAATCGCAGAAGCGCACGAAGCGGGCTGCCTTGCGGCTTGAATTGATGTCGAGCACGCCTGCAAGCACCAGTGGCTGGTTTGCCACGACGCCGACTGTCGAGCCCTCCATACGGATAAAGCCGGTAATGATATTCTTCGCGTAATCTTCCTGGAGCTCGAAGAAATCACCTTCATCGGCGAGCTTTGTAATCAGCTCCTTCATGTCATAGGGTTTGTTCGGGTTATCCGGGATCAGCGTATCAAGCGAATGATCGATCCGGCTCGCGCTATCGAAGAATGGCCGGTGCGGCGGTTTTTCCTTATTGTTCAAAGGCAGGAAATCGAAAAACCGCCGAAGCGCGGAAAGCGCCTCCACGTCATTGTCGAACGCTCCATCGGCGACAGAGGATTTCGACGTGTGCGTTTTTGCACCGCCGAGCTCCTCCGCTGTAACAACCTCATTCGTGACGGTCTTCACGACATCCGGGCCGGTGACGAACATGTAGGAGGTGTCTTTTACCATGAAGATGAAATCGGTCATCGCGGGCGAATAGACTGCGCCACCTGCGCACGGGCCCATGATCATGGAGATTTGCGGGATCACGCCTGATGCCAGCGTATTCAACTGGAAAACATCGGCATAGCCCCCGAGCGACGCCACGCCCTCCTGGATGCGAGCCCCGCCGGAATCGTTCAACCCGATCACCGGTGCACCGCTTTTCATGGCCATTTCCATGATCTTGCAGATTTTCTGCGCATGGGTTTCGGAAAGCGACCCACCGAACACGGTGAAGTCCTGCGAGAAGACATAAGTCATCCGGCCATTGATCGTCCCCCAGCCGGTAACGACTCCATCGCCTGCCATTTTCGTGTTGGCCATGCCGAAATCGGTGCAGCGATGGGTGACGAACATGTCGTATTCTTCGAACGAACCCGGATCGAGCAGCAGTTCGATCCGCTCCCGTGCCGTCAGCTTGCCCTTTGCATGCTGCGCGGCTATGCGTTTCTCGCCGCCGCCCATCCGCGCTTCTTCGCGGCGCCGTTCCAGTTCATCGAGAATTTCTTGCATCTTGTTCCCCCCGATTGAATTTTTCTAGCACCGTCAAGGGCTCATCCCTATTCTACTGTCGTCTTGCTACCTTTGGTCATGCCCGCTCGATTGAAATCGCGGCACCCTCGCCGCCGCCGATACAGATCGCCGCAATACCACGCTTCAAGTCATGGCTTTCCAGCGCATTCAGGAGCGTTACGATTATCCGCGCACCGGAAGCGCCGATCGGATGGCCGAGCGCGCAGGCGCCACCATGAATGTTCAGCTTCTCACGCGGAATGCCAAGCTCACGTTCGGCCGCCATGGGCACGACCGCAAAAGCTTCATTGATCTCCCAGAGATCGACATCGTCCATCCCCCAGCCGATCTTTTCCATCAGCTTTTGAATGGCCGGTACCGGCGCAGTCGTGAACCATCCTGGCGCTTGCGCGTGGGAGGCATGCCCGAGAATGCGGGCGCGAACGCCGGCGCCATCGGCTTCCGCCTCGCTTTCACGCATCAACACCAGAGCGGCAGCTCCGTCCGAGATAGACGATGAGTTCGCCGCTGTTACCGTGCCTTCCTTACGGAACGCCGGTTTGAGATTCGGTATCTTTTCCGGCATGGCCTTGCGCGGCTGCTCGTCGCTTTTAACGACAAGCTCGCCCTTCCGGGTCGAAAGTGTGACCGGAGCGATTTCTCGTTTGAACCGGCCTTCCTTTTGAGCGGTCAGAGCGCCTTCCAGCGATCGGATCGCGTATTCGTCCTGTTGCTCACGGGTAAACTGGTATTTCTCCGCGCAGTCCTCGGCAAAAGTTCCCATCAACCGCCCGGGCTCATAGGCATCTTCCAGACCGTCGAGAAACATGTGGTCGACAACCTTGTCGTGACCGAGCCTCGCCCCGGCCCGCATTTTCGGCAGCAGGTAGGGAGCATTCGTCATCGACTCCATCCCGCCGGAAACGAGAACGCGGCCATTACCCGCCTTGAGCTGATCGAAGGCCATCATCGTGGTCTTCATGCCGGACCCGCACATCTTGTTGAGTGTCGTTGCCGGCACACTTTCGGAAAGTCCTGCGGCAAAACCGGCCTGACGGGCGGGCGCCTGTCCCTGCCCCGCCGGAAGCACATTGCCCAGCACGACTTCGTCGACTGAACCGGCACCAATCTTAGCATCCTCGAGCGCCGCCTTGATCGCGACTCCACCAAGACTGGCAGCCGTTGCGGAAGAAAGCTCCCCCTGGAAACCACCCATCGGCGTCCGCGCTGCGCCGGCTATGACAATAGGCTGCTCACTCATCGTCTGATCCTATCGGTTCTTGAACTCGGGCGCACGCTTCTCGGCGAAGGCCGCCATGCCCTCTTTCTGATCGTCCGTAGCGAAAAGGGAGTAGAAAGCCCGTCGCTCGAAGTGAATGCCTTCGGCCAGTGTCGTTTCAAATGCCCGGTTTACGGCCTCTTTGGCGAGCATGACGGACGGGCGACCGAAACCGGCAATCGCCTTCGCGGCCGCCATCGCCTCATCCATGAGGTTCTCATGTTGAACGATCCTCGCTACCAGACCGGCCCGCTCTGCTTCAGCGGCATCCATCATCCGCCCGGTCAGGATGAGATCCATTGCCTTGGCCTTTCCGACGGCTTTTGCAAGCCGCTGGGTACCACCCCAACCCGGAATGACCCCGAGCTTGATCTCCGGCTGGCCGAATTTCGCTTTATCGGAAGCGATAATGAAGTCGCACATCATCGCAATCTCGCAACCGCCACCAAGTGCGAAACCATTGACCGCCGCGACCATCGGCTTTCGTGTATTGGCAAAAACCTCCCACCCGGATTGGCGGTCGTCGAGATACATTTCCATATAGCTCTTGGACGCCATCTCCTTGATGTCGGCTCCAGCAACGAACGCCTTATCGCCGGCCCCGGTCAGAACAATACAGCCGATAGCATCATCGGCATCGAAGGCTGCGACTGCCTGAAGCAGGCCTTCCATTACGTCGGAATTGATCGCGTTCAGCGCTTCGGGCCGGTTGATGGTGACAACTCCGACGCCCTCTTCGATCTTTGTTTCGACGACAGCCATTATTCGCTCTCCCCTGCAGCGGTTTTGAGAAATTCGATTATCCCGGAAAAGTCCTTGCCGTTGCCGCCCTCTTCGACGAAACGCTTGTACAGCGAGGCGGCATGAGCCCCCATAGGCGTCGCCTGGTGCGCTTCAGCCGCGGCCTGTTGCGAAAGATTCAGATCCTTCAGCATCAGGTCTGCCGCGAAACCTGGCTTGTAGCCATTGTCCGACGGGCTTTTGGGCCCGATCCCCGGAACCGGGCAATAGGTGTTGACTGACCAGCAGGAGCCGGAAGACGTCGAAATCACGTCGAACGCGGCTTGTTGGGAAAGCCCGAGTTTCTCCGCCAGAGCGAATGCTTCGCACGTCCCGATCATCGAGATTCCGAGCAGCATATTGTTGCAGATCTTGGCCGCTTGGCCTGCCCCGCCCTCGCCGCAGTGAACGATCTTTCCGCCCATGATTTCGAGATAGGGTTTGGCTTTCGCGAATGCTTCGTCTGACCCGCCGCACATGAAGGTAAGAGTTCCTCCCTGAGCGCCGCCAACGCCGCCCGAAACCGGCGCATCGATTGGCAGAAGGCCCGCTTTCGAAGCCATTTCATGGGCGATTTTCGCGCTCGCAACATCGATTGTCGAGGAATCGATGATGACCGTTCCTGATTTCGCGGCGGCAATGATCTCCTCGAAAACCTTGAGCACGATCGATCCGTTAGGCAGCATCGTGACGATGACATCGGCATCTTTTACCGCTTCCCCGATCGAGGACGCGCCCTCGATCCCGGCATCACCAGCCTTCTCCATGGCTTCAGCAACTGTATCGAAGCCAATCACAGAGTGGCCTGCCTTCTCCAGATTGCTGGCCATGGGCAGTCCCATATTGCCGAGGCCGATAAATGCGATTGTACTCATGTCTGTCCTCCGGAAAGCGTCAATTCACGGTTGTTTCCGTCAATATCGTCAAGTGGCGCGAGCATCCGCTCGATCTCGATTCTTCCCACATCTTCAAGCCTGGGCAGCCGCCATTTAGGGTCGCGATCCTTGTCGATTATCTGGGCACGAATGCCTTCGATCAGCTCACCATCCGACATGGAGCGGAAGGTAAAGCGATACTCGGCTTGAAGCGCCTGTTCGAGTGTGTCTAGCGATCTGGCCCGTCGGATCATCTCATAGGCGCAGGCAACCGACAACGGGCATCCACGGCGCATCGACTTCGCCGTTTCCCGTGCCCATTCGCTGTCATCGTCTTCGAGCGAGTGTACACATTCAACCGCCGTCGATTTGGAAAAATGCTCGTTGATCGCCTTTATATGCGGTCCGGTCTGCGGCGGATCGGCAGGCCCGGCGAATTCTCCGAGGGCTGCCAAGTCTCCGGTTTCTTCGATGGCCTGTTTGAGTTCATTGAGCCGCCCGCGCTGAACCTGAAGATCGGCAAACCCTGCCAAAACCGCGTCACCGGGCCCCATCCGATAGCCGGTCGCCGCCAGGTATTCTCCGAGATGCCCGGGCGAGCGGGAGAGAATGAAGCTGCCGCCAACATCAGGCACGAGGCCGATGCCGCATTCGGGCATGGCAACCATAGAGCCTTCGGTGACGACGCGATCCGAGCCATGGGCGGAAATCCCGACTCCGCCACCCATGGTGATACCGTCCATGATTCCGATATAGGGAATCGAATATTGCTTTATCTTTGCGTTGAGCCGGTACTCGTCTGCCCAGAAGGTCCGGCCGTACTCATAGTCGCCCGCTTTGCCGGTCTGGTAGAGTTCGGCGATATCGCCGCCAGCACAAAAGGCACGTTCACCCTCTGCGTCGATCAGAACCAGCGAAAGATCATCTTCCGCCCACTCGTCGAGTGTTTCTTCGATTGCCAGGCACATCTCATAGGTCAGCGCGTTGAGCGCCTTTGGCCTGGTCAGGGTAATCCTTCCTACATGGCCCACTTTCCGAATATGGATGTCATCCTCGAGCGCCAATCATGCCTCCGCAAGAATCTGCCGCGCCACGATTAGCCGCATGATCTCATTGGTCCCTTCAAGGATCTGGTGGACACGCAGGTCGCGAACGATCTTCTCGATGCCATAGTCGGCAAGATAGCCATACCCGCCATGGATCTGCAGCGCTTCATTCGCGACCTTGAAGGCCGCATCGGTAACGAAACGCTTCGCCATCGCGCAGTGTTTGGTGGCATCGGGGGATTGCCTGTCGAGCTTCCAGGCCGACTGGTAGAGCAGCACCCTGGCAGCCTCAAGCTCGATCGCCATATCGGCAAGCTTGAACTGCAACGACTGGAAATCGGCAATGCTCTTTCCGAAAGCCTTCCGCTCCTTTGCATAAGCGACCGCCTTGTCCAGAGTGGCTTGCGCCGCACCGAGCGCGCTTGCAGCGATATTAAGTCGCCCGCC
>JAHEHW010000333.1:0-2774 GCA_024639745.1 Salaquimonas sp.
TGGTCGATTTTCTACGCTCTGCTTCTGTGGCTTTCGGGAGCACAATCCATCCGCGGTTCGGATATCGACGCCACGGCGCCGTTCCTGAAATTTTTCGGCATCGCTTATGAAGTGGCCGGAGCCAGAATAACGCTCGGGTCCATCCTGATGGTGCTGGTGTTCCTTGTGCTCTGGTACATGCTCAATAAGACTGCTTGGGGACGTCATGTTTACGCCGTTGGCGACGACAAGGAATCCGCCGAACTGGCGGGCATCAGAACCGATCGCACATTGATGTCGGTTTACATGGTAGCTGGTCTCGTTTGCGGTATCGCTGCCTGGGCATCGATCGGTAGGGTCGGCTCTATCTCTCCGCAATCCTTCTACGAAGGTAACCTGCAATCGATCACGGCGGTGGTAATTGGCGGCATATCGCTTTTCGGCGGACGCGGTTCCATCCTTGGCGCCCTGTTCGGTGCGCTGATCGTTGGTGTGTTCCAGTCCGGGCTGCGTCTCGCCGGCGTCGATGTTCTCTGGCAGGTATTCGCGATCGGCTGGCTCATCATCATCGCTGTTGCCATCGACCAATGGATAAGAAAGGTATCGTCATGACCGAGCCGGTTCTCTACGCACGCAATCTCGTCAAGCGATATGGTCGGGTAACTGCGCTCGACCGCGCCGACTTCGATCTCTACTCGGAAGAAATCCTCGCGGTAATCGGAGATAACGGAGCTGGTAAATCCTCGCTTATCAAGGCGATTTCAGGGGCGGTCACGATCGATAGCGGTGAAATTGTCTTGAATGGCAAGCCGGTCAACTTCAGCTCACCGCTGGAAGCCCGCGATGCCGGAATCGAAACCGTCTATCAGACGCTTGCGCTTTCCCCCGCGCTTTCGATTACCGACAACATGTTTGTCGGGCGTGAAATACGCAAACCCGGCATCATGGGATCCTGGTTCAAGATGCTGGACCATGGCGCAATGGAAAAATTCGCCCGGGAAAAGCTGTCTGAACTGGGATTGATGACGATCCAGAACATCAATCAGGCAGTCGAAACCCTATCCGGCGGACAACGCCAAGGGGTTGCGGTCGCCAGAGCTGCGGCCTTCGGTTCCAAGGTGATAATTCTGGACGAACCAACGGCCGCCCTGGGGGTTAAGGAAAGCCGCAAGGTGCTTGAACTGATTCAGGATGTGCGCTCGCGTGGTATTCCGATCGTGTTGATTTCGCACAATATGCCCCATGTTTTCGAAGTGGCTGACCGCATCCACGTGCACCGCCTTGGCCGGCGCTTGTGCGTGATCGACCCGAAAGAATATTCCATGTCAGACGCGGTCGCCTTCATGACAGGCGCGAAAGAGCCTCCGGCGGAAGCGCTGGCTGCGTGAAGCGATCCGAGGTAAACGATATTCTGGCTCGAGGAGCGGATTTCTTCCGCTCCTTCAAGTTTGAATTGCCACCCTTTGCCGAACTCTCGCCCAATGATATGCGCCAGCGGCGAGCCGAGCTGAACACCGTCATTGACCGTGGTCTGGGATGGGATGTGACGGACTATGCCGGGGGGCGTTTCGAAGAATTTGGTCTGCTGCTTTTCACGCTTCGAAATGGCAATGCTTGCGACCTGTCGAAAGGCCGCGGGATGCTTTACGCTGAAAAGATCATGATTTCACGAAAAGATCAGCTGACACCAATGCACCGCCACGCCGTCAAGGCGGAAGATATCATAAACCGCGGTGGCGGTAGGCTGGTGCTTGAGCTGTACTCTTCAAAAGACAATGGAACGATTGACCTGGATGCGCCCGTCACGGTTCCGAGCGATGGTCTGGCGAAAACCCTTGCAATGGGCGGACATCTCGTGCTTCACCCGGTGAAAGCGTGACACTGCTTCCAGGAATCTGGCATGCGTTCTGGGCGGAAGGCAGCGATGCGCTAATTGGCGAGGTTTCGACCGTGAATGACGATTTGACAGACAACTATTTCATCGATCCCATTGATCGCTTCACAGCGATCGAAGACGATGCCGAGCCCTCCCGTCTTCTGGTTTCAGACTATTCAGAATGGCTTAGATGAAAGCGCCGGTTACCGACGCCATTGTCGAGAGAATAAGCTCTCTTGAAACGGGCGGTAACCGCTTGGTGGTTGCCATCGTGGGGCCGCCTGCGGCAGGCAAATCGACCTTGGCCGAAGCAATCGTTGACCGATTTAATGATTTGGATGACGGGTGTGCGGCACTTCTGCCTATGGACGGTTATCACTTCGATAATGCGGTCCTGGAGGCGCGCGGGCTGATGCCGCGCAAGGGTGCGCCGGAAACCTTTGCTTCGGAGGCCTTTCTCGATGATTTGAAACGCATCCGGCAAGGCGGGCGAGAGATGTCTGTACCGGTATTCGACCGGCGAGCCGATCTGTCACGTGCTCATGCGCGGATCATCAGCCCTGTGCATAGAATCGTGGTCGCTGAAGGCAATTACCTGTTACTCGATCGGCCTGTCTGGCGGGAGATGCGGGAGTTGTTTGATCTCAGCATTTTTCTGAAAGTGCCGGAGGCTGAACTCGAAAAGCGTCTGATCGACCGTTGGCTTTCGCACGGCCTCGACCCGGACGCTGCTGAAACGCGGGCGAAGGAGAACGACTTGCGAAATGCTCGCGTAGTTCTAGGTGAATCCGCCACAGCCGATATCGAGATATCTGGTTAGCCACAGCCAGAATACGCTGGTTCCCTCACGCGGCAAGAGATCCGGTTCAGTCTTCTTCACCCGGCAGTCTGAGTCCGGCATTCCTGGCATAGACTTTCG
>JAHEHW010000333.1:2784-3043 GCA_024639745.1 Salaquimonas sp.
CATCGTCCTGACGGCCGAGCCCCATTCCCGCGGCGGCAAGGAACTGTTGCATGGCGGCAGCTGTGATCGGAGCGCTGAAACTGGCGTTCTTAGCGATATCGAGAACGATCCCCAGGTCCTTCGGCCATATATCGACCTGGCTGTGCGGTGTGTAATCACCCGCAACGATATGCGGAGCCCGGTTTTCAAGCATCCAGCTTGTCCCAGCGCATTTGCTGATGACTTCGACAAATTTTTCGGGAGCTACGCCTTGCGTCAT
>JAHEHW010000334.1 GCA_024639745.1 Salaquimonas sp.
CGCTTTCTGACGACCACCGATTTTCCGCCTTTCAATTTTATCGACCGCCGGAAGCGGCTATCGGGCTTTCATATCGATTTGGCCCGGGCGATCTGCGTTGAGCTCGAGATCATCCCGAAATGTCAGATCCAGGCACTGCCATGGTCGGATCTTGAATTCGCATTGGTAAGCGGTGACGGTGAAGCGCTTATCGCCGGGACAGCGATTACCGCCGAAACGAGAGCAAAATACGATTTTTCGCATCTCTATCTGCGGATACCTGGACGCTTCATACAAAGAAACGAAACCGGTCTAGCGGAGCCGCTTTTCGAAAATCTGGATGACAAGACGGTTGGCGTCGTGGCGGGGTCTGGCCACGCTCAATATTTCGATACCTTTTTCACCGGACGCTCGTTTCAGTCTTTTCCAACCCGGCAATTGGCTTACAATGCCGTCAAGGCTGGCGAGGTGGACGCTGTTTTCACGGATGCGCTGTCAGCCAGTTTCTGGCTCGCGTCCGTGAATGCGGGTGATTGCTGCCGGTTTGCAGGCGGTCCTTACATTTCCGATAAATATTTCGGTCAAGGCATGGCGATCGCCGTACCGAAGGGACGAACCGATCTGGTCACCGGCCTTAATTTCGCGCTGAAGGCGATCAACGAGAAGGGCATATTCCGCGAGCTATATATGAAATATTTCCCGCTCGGACTGTTTTGAGCGCTTCAACTTCGCTCAGGTGCGGGCCCCTGTTTGGATGTTCGCTCTCGCGGGGCGTTGCTCGATAAAGGGCACTGAAAGGGACCAGCCCAGACCCGTCGGTCTTTCGTCCTGCCATTCGTCGATACCGATTGTCATGTCATCATGCCCTTTTTCCGGCTGATCGATATATGTCCGGAAGATCCGATCCCAGAACGATAAATTGAAGCCGTAATTGGAATCCGTCTCAGCCCGGTCGGCGGAATGATGAACGCGATGCATGTCCGGCGTCACGATTACCCAACGCAGGACCCGGTCGAGCCATAGCGGCAGTTTCATGTTCGAGTGATTGAACATGGCGCCGCCATTCAGGACGATTTCGAAAACAAGTACCGCGGCAGCCGGCGCGCCGAGCGCAATAACCATGGCATATTTCCAGATCATGGACAGGATGATCTCTATCGGGTGGAAACGGATAGCTGTTGAAACATCGATGTCAACATCCGAATGATGCATCCGATGAATGCGCCAGAAGATCGGTATCTTGTGGGACGCAACATGCGACAGCCAGACCGCAAAATCGAGAACTGCGAAGGAAATCGCGAACTCGAGCCAATAGGGGGCCGAAACAAGATTGAACAAGCCGATCCCGTTATCGGCTGCCCACAAGGCACCCCCAACGGCAGCCGTTTTGAACAACAGCCTGACAAGCAGCGAGTCGATCAGCACAATCGTCCAGTTCGTAAACCATCGTTTCGCCTTCACCGGCTTCAGTTCCCGGCGCGGGACGAAATATTCGAGTAGTGCCAGGACCACAAACAAGCCCGCAAAAATCGATAGTCTGATGGCCGCCTCTGACATGGTGCATTTCCTTTGCGCTAGGATCAAAGTCTGGAATTGTGTAGTTTCTGCCCGGATTTCAAATCAAACCCCGGTGAACATAGTCATAGTTTCCCCCGTGCCGCTTGAAAGCTACGCCGGTTCCGAGTAACCCGCTGGAAAGTCCTGGTGAGTATGTTCACCAGCCCTCCTACTCTTAAAAGATGGCAATATGACTGGTACACCCCTTCCTGAACTGGAAATGACGGCTGCGCTCCAAGAAGCGGCTCAGAACTCCAAGGCCTGGCCGTTTGAAGAAGCGCGCAAGGTCGTCAAGCGTTTTACCAAATCCGGATTTCCCGAGTCCGTTCTATTCGAAACCGGCTATGGTCCTTCGGGGCTGCCGCATATCGGCACCTTCGGCGAAGTCGCCCGCACAACGATGGTAATGAACGCCTTCCGTGTTCTGACCGGCGATCAGGTGCCGGTGCGCCTGCTTTGTTTTTCCGATGACATGGATGGCATGCGGAAAGTCCCGGAAAACGTCCCGAACCAGGAGATGCTGCGCGAACATCTCGGTCGCCCGCTCACTTCCGTGCCGGACCCGTTCGAAAAGTTTGAGAGCTTCGGCCACCACAACAACGCAATGCTTTGCCGTTTTCTCGACGCTTTCGGTTTTCACTACGAATTCGCCAGCGCGACCGAGTATTACAAATCGGGCAGGTTTGATCCGGTGCTCCTCCAGGCGGCGAAAAAGAACCAGGAAATCCTGGACGTCATGCTGCCGACGCTCGGGGAGGAGCGCCAGGCGACCTATAGCCCGTTTCTGCCGATCTCGCCAAAATCCGGCAGGGTGCTTTATGTGCCGATGAAAGAGGTCGACGCTGAAGCCGGGACGGTGACCTTTGAGGATGAAGATGGAGAGGTAACGACACTTCCGGTCACCGGCGGCCACGTCAAATTGCAGTGGAAGCCGGACTTTGGCATGCGCTGGGCAGCGCTAGGCGTTTCCTTTGAAATGTATGGTAAGGATCATCAGATCAACAGTAATCTTTATGATCGCATTTGCCGTATTCTTGGCCAGCAGCCGCCGGAGCATTTCATCTACGAGCTTTTCCTCGACGAAAACGGGGAGAAGATTTCGAAATCAAAAGGCAACGGACTGACGATCGACGAATGGCTCGCCTATGCCCCCACCGAGAGCTTGTCACTTTTCATGTTTACCAAGCCAAGGACCGCCAAGCGCCTCTATTTCGACGTTATACCGCGTCAGGTCGATGAGTATTTCCAACACCTGGCGGCATTCGAGGGTCAGGCGCCTGAGCAGCGTTTGCAAAACCCCGTCTGGCATATCCACAGCTCGCGCCCGCCGGTGGCCGATATGCCGCTTTCCTATTCCATGCTGCTGAATCTCGTCAGTGCTTCCAATGCGCATGACAAGGCGACGCTCTGGGGGTTCATTTCAAGCTACGACCCAGGTCTTTCGCCTGAAAGTCATCCGAAACTGGATGAATTGGTCGGTTACGCGATCCGCTATTTCGAGGATTT
>JAHEHW010000335.1 GCA_024639745.1 Salaquimonas sp.
GTGACGGAGCGGGACGCCTCGCAGCGGCTCTTGAAGCTTATTGAGAACCATGGAACTCAAGGTCGAAGAAGAGATATTCCCCACAGCGGGGGCTTTTACGATTTCACGCGGCTCGCGAACCGAAATCCGGGTTGTGACCGTTACGCTGCGCGACGACGTTCATGTCGGACGCGGAGAATGCGTTCCATATGCGCGTTACGATGAAACCGTCGACAGCGTGATGGAAGAGATCAGAGACCTGTCGCAGGACCTGAAGAACGGCTTGAATCGCCAGTATTTGCAGTCCCGGCTACCAGCAGGGGCCGCGCGTAATGGTCTTGACTGCGCGTTCTGGGATTTGGAAGCCCGACGCGAGGGTAAGCCGGTCTGGCAACTTGCCGGGAAAGAACGCCCGAAACCGCTTGTCACTGCCTACACCCTTTCCCTTGGTGAACCCGACTCGATGCGGGCAAAGGCTGGTGAAAACGCACATCGCCCCCTGCTGAAGGTAAAGCTGGGCACCGATGGTGATCTTGAGCGGATCGAAGCGGTGCGCGAGGGCGCGCCGCATGCGACCATCATCGTCGATGCGAACGAGGGTTGGAGCGTGGAACAGTATCACGAACTCGCGCCGCAATTCGTTCGTCTCGGCGTCGCCATGGTCGAGCAGCCGCTGCCGGCGGGAAACGATGACGCGCTGAAAGGCATCGAACGTCCTTTGCCCGTTTGCGCGGATGAAAGCTGCCATGACAGGGCATCCCTGCCATCTCTTGAAGGCAAATACGATCTGATCAATATCAAAGTGGACAAGACCGGTGGATTGACGGAAGCCTTTGCGCTTGAGCAAGCCGCTCGCCAATCCGGTTATGGCATCATGGTCGGATGCATGCTCGGGACATCTCTTGCCATGGCTCCGGCATTTCTCGTTGCCCAGCAGGCCGACTATGTCGATCTCGATGGTCCGCTCCTGCTAGCGGCCGATCGAGAGCCGGGCTTCATCTTCGACGAGTCGGTAATGGCCATGCCCGAAAATGGGCTTTGGGGCTGATAGGCTAAACGATCATTTAGGTTCGGAGCCGCTGCCAGTAAAAACGAATTTCTTGATCCCCGTTAATGCGCAGACGCGATAAACACTGATCTTCTCCTCCTGGGATATTAAGCAGGAGGTGACTTGAAATGGTGGATTATGCTGCTGCCCGCGAAAAAATGGTGCGTGACGATATCTATGCGCGTGGAGTAAGGGATCCGCTCGTACTGAAAGCCATGGGAGCGGTTCATCGCGAAGCCTTCGTGCCGGCGGAGTATCGTGATCACGCATACTCCGATCGGCCTCTTCCGATCGCTGCGGGGCAGACGATCTCCCAGCCTTTTATCGTTGCCTATATGATCGAGGCGCTGCGGTTGAAGGGCGGCGAGAAGGTTCTCGAAATTGGCGCTGGCTCCGGATATGCCGCAGCGGTTCTTGCTGAAATCGCGGAGCAGGTTTTCACGGTTGAACGTATCGGGCAACTGGCGGAAAAAGCGGCAATAGCCCTTTCCGATGAACGGTATGCAAATGTTCACATCATCCATTCCGACGGAACCCGCGGCTGGGACGAGCACGCGCCGTTTGACGCAATCCTGGTATCTGCAGGAGCCCCCCATGTTCCGGAGAGTCTGAAGTCGCAATTAAAGACGGGCGGGCGGTTGGTGGTACCGGTCGGCTCGTCCGAGACTGCACAGCAATTGGTCCGCATTACTCGTCGGGAAAAAGGGCAGTTCGACCGCGAGGAACTCGCCGATGTGAGATTCGTTCCGCTGATCGGGGAGGAGGGATGGCATCCAACGGATGAAGCGGAAGCCCGGTCCACGCCCCGGGTGATCCAGACGCGCCCCAAAATGACAGATGACTTGCCGTCGATGATTACCAGGCATGGGGAGGAATTCGAAGCAGCCGCGACCGCGTCGCTGGATGGGCTGATAGATCGCATGGGCAATGCCCGCATCGTACTGATCGGCGAGGCAAGCCACGGGACTTCGGAATTTTATTCGATGCGCGCCGCGATTACCCGTCGCCTGATCGAAGAAAAAAACTTCCGGATTGTAGCGATCGAGGCTGATTGGCCCGATGCTGCACGCATCGATCATTATGTCCGTCACCGTGAGGCGCAAGCGAGCGAATGGCAGGCTTTCTCACGCTTTCCCACCTGGATGTGGCGCAATGAGGAAACTGCTCATTTCGTAGACTGGCTTCATGAATACAATACGGAACTGAGCCACGAGAACCGATGCAGCTTCTACGGCTTGGATCTCTACAGCCTTTATACGTCTGTTGATGCCATTACGCGCTATCTTGACGACGTCGATCCGGATCTGGCGGCACTCGCTCGCCATCGCTACGGCTGTCTGAGCCCCTGGGAGGCGGATCCTGCCGCGTACGGTCATGCGGCGATCACCGGCGCCTATCGCAACTGCGAACAAGCTGTGACGCGCATGCTCGCCGATCTTCACGATAAACGACAGACCTATGAATTGCGGGATGGTGAGCGCTTCCTCGATGCCATCCAGAATGCGCAACTGGTCGCCAATGCAGAGCGCTATTATCGGGCAATGTATTACGGCTCACGAACCTCTTGGAATCTCCGCGACGGGCATATGTTCGATACCCTGGAAAATCTGTTGAATTTTCACGGAGGATACTCAAAAGCCGTCGTCTGGGCGCATAATTCTCATATTGGTGACGCATCGGCCACGGAAATGGGCAAACGGGGCGAACACAATCTCGGGCAACTCTGCCGAAAGGGCTATCCCGGCCAGACCTTTCACATCGGCTTCGGAACCCACCATGGCGAGGTTGCAGCGGCCACGAATTGGGATGGCCCTATGGAGACCAAAACCGTCCGCCCGTCGCATCCGCAGAGTTACGAAAATCAGTTCCACCGAACGGGAGTCGCGGGACTGATCCTGCCGATGCGCCCCGGTAGCGAGTTCGATCTTGTGCAGGAACTTGCTAAACCACGTCTGGAGAGAGCAATTGGCGTGATTTACAGGCCGGAAACGGAGCTCTC
>JAHEHW010000336.1 GCA_024639745.1 Salaquimonas sp.
AGGGCGCGCTGCATCACCCTGAGCGCGTCAGGATCATCATTGATGCCCTTGATGATGGGCGCCTGGTTCTCGACATTGATCCAGCCACGAGACGTAATCCCTTCCATGGCCTTGCGGGTGTCCTCGTGCCACTTGAGTGAGCCGTTGGGATTGGTGAGATAGGCGCCATCGGCATCCTTCAGCAGAAATTCGTCCGGGTGATTGAAGTGGATCATCAGCCGGAAACCGATATCCGGGTAGGTCTGGTGGAAATTGTCGAGCATTGACAAGAACGCTTCGTCAAAACGCTTCGGGAAAAAAGACATCTCCTTTGTGCCAATACGAATCGACTCCACGCCCGCCTCTGCGAGCGCGGCCATCCAGGCACCAACCTTGCGGTTTGGCAACACCATCGGGTCGCCACCGGACAGCAGGACTTCCCTGAGTTTCTCGCGGCCGGTTTCCGGGTGCAGCCCGCCGTTAGCGGCGACGATTCTGTTGTGCTCGCGTATGTAATCGGTGACTTCCTTGATCTTCGCCAGTCCTTTCTTGGCGACCGTGCCATCCTGACGTTCGACTTCCTTCTGGCTGATCAGCTCTTCGCGATAACAGAATCGGCAATGCGCCGAACAAGTGGAGACCGCATACACCAACCCCATTTCATACTTGTGCAACAAGCCTTCGACTGGCGCGAAATCCATCTGATATCCGGGATCTTCGGAACCCGCCAGGTTGAGCGTCTCATCCGGGCTGGCCTTGACGAGTCGCTGCAGCGGTTTGCTGTTTCTGGCCAATTCGAAAAAATGGCGAGTCACCTTCACCGGCATCCGGGCCTCGACATCGCGCTCCGTCCCCTTCACGCTTGCCAATGCGGAAAGCTCGTCCGGAGAATAGAAACCCCTGAACTCTTGCGGCGCCGTATCCTGCAGGAAAGGCTTCAGACCATTGATTGTCTGACGATCGTGTTTCGGACTCTCAATCGTGTCCAGGAACGCTTGTTCTCTTTCGGTCGGAACGTATCTGCCTGCAGTTGCCACATCACTCCCCATTTTCATTTGCCATCGGCAATAATGTAACACATAGCACGATACCGTTGTGCTAATGTAACAATATGAACATAACGGGCCCGGAAGCATCCGTTCTGGATTTGGTCGCGGCGGTCAGCGCTGAGCTCACGCCCACGGAGCGGCGTATCGCGGAGGCGGTGCTTGCCGAACCCACCCTGCTTGCCTTCGGCACCGTCTCGGATTTGGCCGGCCGTGTCGGCACCAGCCGACCGTCTATCGTGCGTTTCGCCACCAAGCTCGGGTTCGAGGGCTATACCCAGTTGCAACAGCACATTCGCAGCAATTTATCGCATCGTCTGTCACGCCCGAGCGAGCGGATCAGAAGCGATGGCGAAATGACGCTGCCGGCAAAAGTGGCGATCAGCAACGCTATCTCATCCGTTTTTGCCGTCGTTGAAAGCGATCGAATGGCAGCGCTGGTCGACCCTCTCGTCCGGGCTGTAAATGTATGGGTTCTTTCCGGGGAGACTTCGCAGGCAGGCGCTCATACGCTTTGCAGCGGCCTGTCGATGGTACGGCCCGGCGTGCGTTCGCTCGAGGAACATGCGTTTGGTGCCGACCTGAGCGACGCGGGGCCGGGCGACGCGGCCTTGGTGTTCGACTTCTTCCGCTACCGGCGGCAGGTCGCGACCGCGGCCCGTATCTTCGCCAACGCTGGCGTAACCGTCGTAGCGATTACCGATAGTCCACTCTCTCCGCTGGTCGAACTGGCGGACACCTGGTGCCAGATCGAAATTCCGGCTATCGGCCCCTTTGACAGCTCGGTTCCTGTCGTCGCGATGTGCGAGTTGCTCGTTGCCGGGGTTGCAAAGGCGCTTCAAGATGATGCGACAGACCGTATCGACCGGATCGAGGCAGTTTGGAAAGATACCGAGGTTTTCCTTTAGTTCTTCCTAATTCAGCAGGAGTCTCAGGTGATTGACAAGAGGTGTCCATCGGTCGCAGAAGCCGTCGCGGATATTCCGGACAGAGCGGTTGTGATGGTGGGTGGGTTCGGCGCATCAGGCAGCCCGATAGAATTGATCCATGCCTTGATTGACCACGGCGCGACCGGCCTGACGGTAATCAACAACAATACCGGCAACGGCGAGGTGGGACTGGCGGCCCTGATTGGCAACGGCCAGGTGAGCAAGATGATCTGTTCCTTTCCGAGGTCCAGCCAATCCAGAGTGTTCCCGAAGCTGTACAGGGAAGGCAAGATCGAGCTGGAAATCGTCCCCCAGGGCACTCTCGCCGAACGCATTCGTGCAGCGGGCGCGGGGATTCCTGCTTTCTACACACCGACAACGGTGGGTACGATCCTGGCTGACGGCAAGGAGCTGCGGGAGTTCGATGATCGCACTTACGTCATGGAGCCGTGGCTCAAGGCCGATTTTGCGTTGATCAAGAGCGAAATTGCCGATCCGTTGGGCAACCTGACCTTCAATAAGACCGCCCGGAACTTCAGCCCCCTGATGTGCATGGCGGCTACGACAACCATCGTTCAGACGAGGAAACTTGTGACTGCCGGTGATATCGATCCCGAGAATGTGATCACGCCCGGAATTTTCGTCGATCGCATCGTCGAGGTTTCCCAGCCTGTCCATGAGGACACTCTCATTGCCGAGGGAAGGAGCTACCCATGAGTACAGGTTGGACAAGAGAACAAATGGCAGCAAGAACGGCCCAGGACATCCCCGACGGCTCCTACGTGAACCTGGGAATCGGGATTCCGGAACTGGTCGCGAAGTTCGTGCCGAAAGGCCGCGAGTTCATTTATCACACCGAGAACGGCATGCTTGGCATGGGGCCGCCACCGGCTGACGACGAGCGGGACCTCGACCTGATAAATGCCGGCAAGAAGTACGTGACCGCATTACCCGGCGCCGCTTACTTCCATCATGCCGACAGCTTCAGCATGATTCGTGGCGGTCATATCGATGTTTGCGTGCTCGGCACCATGCAGGTGGCGGAAAACGGGGACCTGGCCAACTGG
>JAHEHW010000337.1 GCA_024639745.1 Salaquimonas sp.
CATGCAATTCACGACTGAAGAAGCTAAGGCCGAAGGAGACGTCGTAGTAGCTCAAACCATACCATCCCCAGAAAAAAAAGAGTGGAAAGAACCATAAACCGAGAATGATACGCACAACTGCCACCTTTCGTTAACAATTACCGTGCGGCTTCATGGGCCCAGATGCAATGTAAAGCATTTGTTAAGGTTAACACGAAAGGTAAATTCAAAGTCGATTCCATGCCGCCATGTCCTGATATGAAGCATGGCACGCCCTCCGGACGGAAAACCCAATGACGGATACTTTCGAGAGTCTCCTGCCCGTCTTCCTGCTGATCTCAATCGGAATCGTGGTCAAATGGGCACGGCTGATACCCGACGACTATTGGCATGGCATGGAAAGACTGAGCTTTTATCTGTTTTTCCCTGCCCTTCTCTTTCTGGCTCTTGCCAGGGTCGATTTGGACGAGCTTTCGGCCGGGCCGATTTCCATCACCGTTGCATCAGCACTGGCGATTTTATGTTTTGCCGGGATCATTTTGCACAAGCTGGCCGAGACCCTGATCGGCATATCACCGGCAAGCTATTCCAGCATGTTTCAGGGCTACACGCGGTGGAACGCGTTCGTGGCGCTCGCGATAGCGGAAAAGCTTTTTGGCCCAGAGGGTTTGGCGGTCGTGGCGCTTGTCATGGCAACCGTCATCGTGCCGCTCGTCATCGTCAATGTTTCCGTAGTGGGCTGGCTTGGCACAAGACCGGAGAATGCGCCGAATTATTTCTGGCTGATCGTCGCCAATCCGATGATCATCGGCGTGCTTGCAGGCCTTGCTGTATCCCTTTCGGGTATCACGGTGTACCGACCGCTATTCGATACGGTGGAACTGCTCAGTAGGGTGACTCTGCCGCTTGGCCTTCTTCTGGTCGGCGCAGCCTTGCGCTTCCGAATGCCGGGCAATGCCGCGGCAGCAACCGTAGTCACCGCCGCCGTCAAACTGGTCATTCTGCCCGGGCTTTTTCTCGCGCTTGCACTGATGACAGGCGTAACCGGCGACGCGCTTGTCATCGTGGCGATCTGCGGAGGTGTTCCGACCGCAATGAACGGCTATATCATCGCCAAGGAAATGGGTGGCGATGCGCCCCTGTTCGCGGCAATAAGCACTGTACAGACCGCCGCCGCTTTCTTCACGCTACCACTCATCATCATCGCTGCGCGTTATTTCGCCGGATAGAGCGCTTCGATTATCCCCGGCGCATTCTGGCGGGAATCGAGCATCCCGTAGGTATGGCGCCAGAGGCCTCCCAATCTCGTTTCGATGAAGGCGCCGGCCAGATCCTGCAAACCGATCCGGCGCAATTCCGCGGCAGCCGCGGTGAGCGCAAGCTGTTCCGTCAGAATGCGGGATGACCCCGGATCCCCTTTCGCCATTCGCGCAGCCGTGCGTATCACGTCGACCGTCTTCTGTGCGCTTTCACCGCCGAGGTCACGCTCGAGTGAGCCCAGGACCTGCTCCAACGCGTCGGGATCATTCTCAAGCACGCGCAGGACATCTAGGCACATGACATTACCGGAACCTTCCCATAGGGCATTGAGCGGCGCTTCCCGATAATGGCGAGCCAGATTGCCCTCCTCGATATAACCGTTGCCTCCAAGGCATTCGAGCGCCTCCGAGACAACCTGGGGCGTGATCTTGCAAACCCAGTACTTGATCACCGGTGTCATGACGCGGGCAAAGGCTGCCTCGACGGGATTGGCTCCGAGACGATCATAGGCCTGCGCCAACCTGAAAGACAAAGCGGTGGCGGCGGCCATGTCCAGGCAAAGATCGGCGAGCACGCGCTGCATCAGCGGTTGGTCTATCAGCAGTTCGCCCATGACCCGGCGATGACGGCAATGCTCGACCGATTCCCAGATGCTTGCGCGCATCAAACCGGCGGAAGCGACGGCGCAGTCGAGGCGCGTGAGATTCACCATGCGGATAATGGTCGCCACCCCCCTGCCCGGTTCGCCGATCATCTGGGCGAGACTTCCGTTGAACTCGACTTCGGCAGAGGCGTTCGATCGATTGCCGAGCTTGTCTTTCAGGCGCTGGAGCCGCAGTCCATTGTCCTCTCCGTCCGGCAGAAGCCGGGGTACGAGGAAGCAGCTGAGCCCCTCTTTTTCCAGTTGCGCCAGTACCAGAAACGCATCGGACATCGGTGCGGAAAAAAACCATTTGTGACCGGTCAGGCGCCAGATGCCGTCGCTTACAGCCTCCGCTTTGCTGGTATTTGCCCGGACGTCGGTCCCGCCCTGCTTTTCCGTCATGCCCATACCGATGGTGACACCGCTTTTCTGGACCGGCGGGCGCGCGGTGGGATCGTATTTGCGGGAAAGAATAAGTGGCAGCCATTCCTCCGAGATATCCGGAGAAACCATCAGCGCCGCCACCGCGGCATTGGTCATAGTCAAGGGACAAAGGTGTCCGGCCTCGACACCTGACGTCATGTATAACCGAATGGCCCGGGCCACCTGGCGGTGACCGCTCTCGCCGGTATCTTTTTCCCAAGCGGATGAATGCATGCCCACGGAAACCGACTTGCGCATGAAGGCATGCCAGGCCGGATGAAATTCCACCCGGTCGATCCGGTTACCTTTGGCATCATGCGTTTTTAATACGGGCACTTGCCGATTCGCCAATTGGGCCAGTTCGATGGTTTCGCGGGCGCCGGTCCACTTGCCATGCTGTTCCAGTCCTTCGCGAACGCCAGCCGGAAGCGCAGAGCCGATCCGCCGCAACAACGGATCGCCCAGCCACGCATTATGTCCTCCGAATACCGGCGACTGGTTGAAAACCTCGTGTATCAAATCCGCTCCTCGTGCCATGGTCCGACCTTAACGGCTCGATTGTGAAATGCCACAGGAGATTCGTCAGCGTCGAGAACGTAATTCAAAGATATTCACCGTTTTTGCAACGCGGGCGATCTTTGATCTTGAGACGGATGGACATCACGCCTATAGCACTGGTTTTAATGACTGCGACGTCCGACCATTCTCCAAACC